>DASRIK010000453.1:0-19830 GCA_035650035.1 Burkholderiales bacterium
CCGCGATGAAAATGCACGTCACTTCGCGCGCCATGTACCGCATGTAGCGCGGATGACGCAGGAACCAGCGCGTCTTCGAGACTTCCCGGACGAACGGTCTGCGGACTACTTGCTCAGCCATGGCATCGTGTGCTCTTTGAACCAGTCCATCGTGCTCGCGATTTTCACCTGCTGAAGAGCCGCCGCCGGGTCGACGTGTTTCGGGCATACCTGCGAGCACGCGCCCACGAAAGTGCACTCCCACACGCCCTCTTCGGCCGCGATCTCCTCCTGACGTAGCTCGCGGCCGCCGTCGCGCGAATCTTCGTTGTAGCGATGAGCGAGCGCGATTGCAGCGGGGCCAATGAATTTGGGCGTGAGCGCGTACTCGGGACAGGCGGCATAGCACAGCATGCAGTTGATGCACTGCGAATATTGACGGTAGCGCTGCAACTGCGCAGGCGTCTGCAGATACTCGCCGGCGTCGACGGGTTTCGGGTCTTTTGGAATGAGGTACGGCTTGACCCGTGCGAGCTTCGCCATGAAGTCCTCGACGACGGTGACGAGATCGCGTTCGATCGGGAAGTGCGCCAGAGCCTCCACGCGAATCGTGCCTTCGTAATCGCGCACGAACGCTTTGCAGGCCAGCTTCGGCTCGCCGTTGATCATCATGCCGCAACTGCCGCACACGGCCATGTGGCACGACCAGCGATAGCTGAGCGTCGGATCCACGTGCTCTTTCACGTGATTCAGGGCATCGAGTACGACCCACTCGTCACTGCCCGTGACCGAGTATGACTGCCAATGCGGCTCTGCATCGGTTTCGGGGTTGTATCGCAGAACCTCGAGCTCGATCCGCCGTTCTTTCATTCTTCGTGCCCCGAGTAGTCTCGAACGCCTGGCTGCGACTTCGTGATCACGACGTCGAGATACTCGAGCCGAGGCGGTTCCTGGCCTGCGTAATACGCAAGCGAATGCTTGAGGAAAAGCTGGTCGTCGCGCGCGGTGTAGTCGAGCCGCTGATGTGCGCCCCGCGATTCCCGGCGTGCGGCAGCGCTCACCATGACAGCCTCGGCGCAATCCAGCATCGCGCCGAGCTCGAGTGCCTGCAGCAGATCGGTGTTGTAGACGTTGCTCTTGTCGTGCAAGGCGACGTCATCGTAGCGGCGGCGCAGTTCCGCAAGCTTCGCCACGCCTTCGGCAAGGCCATCGCCAGTGCGATAGATACCCGCATTACGCTCCATCGTATCCATCATGTCCTTGCGCACGCCTGTGACCGTCTCTTTACCAAGAGGACGGTTGAACAGATTGCGGATGCGTGCCTGGGCAGCCTCGCCGAGCGACGCCACCGCTGCCGGATCGCCCGATCTGGCGCCGGACTGCACATAGTCGATCGCGCTGAGAGCGGCGCGCCGACCAAAAACCGTGATCTCCACGAGCGAATTCGAGCCGAGCCGATTCGCACCGTTGATGCTCACGCACGCGCATTCGCCGGCAGCGAACAGGCCGGGCAGCGGGGTCGCTGCGTTGATGTCGGTGTGAATGCCACCCATCATGTAGTGCACGACCGGCCGCACCGGGACCGGATCTTTGACGGGATCTACGTTGAGATAGCTCGTCGAAAGCTCGCGCACGAACGGCAGGCGCTCGTTGATGACTTTCTCACCGAGGTGCCGCATGTCGAGCAGCATGCACATGCCCCAGGGTGTGTCGAGCATGTTGCCTTTGCGCTCTTCCTGCCAGAAAGCCTGACTCACGCGGTCACGCGGGCCGAGCTCCATAGTCTTCAGCTTGGGTTTGCCGAGCGGCGTCTCCGGGCCCATTCCATAATCCTGCAGGAACCGGCGGCCGTTCTTGTTGAGAAGCACACCGCCTTCGCCGCGACACGCTTCGGTGAGCAGCGTGCCGGTATTCGGCAGCCCGGTCGGGTGGTACTGGACGAACTCCATGTCTTTCAATGGAACGCCGGCGCGATACGCGAGCGCCATACCGTCACCCGTCTTGATGGCGCCATTCGTCGTGAAAGGGAACATGCGACCGGCTCCGCCCGTCGCGACGATCACGGCGCGCGCATCGAAGCGGCGCATCTGACCGCTCCGCATCTCGATCGCAGTGAAGCCGACGCACCGTCCATCGTCGACCAGCAAGTCGGTTGCGAAGTATTCGTCGAAGCGCTGAATCGACGGAAACTGCAGGGAAGTCTGAAACAGCGTATGCAGGATATGGAAACCGGATTTGTCCGCGGCGAACCACGTGCGCTGGATCTTCATGCCGCCGAAAGGCCGCACTGCGACGGACCCGTTCGCCTCACGATTCCACGGACAGCCCCAATGCTCGAGCTGGAGCAGCTCGCGGGGCGCCTCCCGAACGAAGTATTCGACGGCGTCCTGGTCGCAGAGCCAGTCGCCGCCACCGACCGTATCGTTGAAGTGCTGATCGAGGCTGTCGTCGGGCTTTATCACACCGGCTGCGCCGCCTTCCGCCGCACAGGTGTGACTGCGCATGGGATAGACCTTCGAGACCAGCGCGATCCGTAACTCCGGATCCGCCTGAGCGAGCGCGATCGCGGCGCGCAGCCCCGCGCCGCCGGCGCCGATGATCGCTACATCCGCGCGGATGGTTTCCATGGGCCCCGCTGCTCCACCGCTCGCGCGCGGCGCCTCCGACCCGCTTCTACGCAGCGCACACTTGCGATGTCGGCGCCATACGCCGCTCGGCTGGTCGCATCCCCGGAAAACCGGGGCCCCTGCTTCCCGCCTCGCGGCGTTACTCCCACTCCAGCGCGCCTTTCATCCACTCGTAGATGAACCCAACGACCAGAATACCCAGGAAAACCATCATCGACATGAAACCGAAGAATCCGATTTCCCGAAGCACGACCGCCCATGGAAAAAGGAACGCGATCTCGAGGTCGAAAAGTATGAAGAGAATGGCGACGAGGTAGTAGCGCACGTCGAATTTCATGCGCGCGTCTTCGAACGCCTCGAACCCGCACTCGTATGGCGAAAGCTTCTCGGGATCCGGGCGGTACACGCCGAGAACACGGCTCAGCACTCCGCCGAGAAGGAGAGGCACTGCGCCGAAGGCAATGCCCACGAGGATGAACAGCAGAATGGGAAAGTAATTCTCCAGCATCAGTATCCGCGTTCTCTCGAGACAGGACTCTCAACTGCTGCACCGTCCACACGATATGTCAGCTGCACGTTACCTCAAGATGCCGGCTAAGAGCTGCGCTAGATCAATAAACGTGTGTCAGCGAGTTCCTGACATAAGTATTGTGGTGCCGACGGAGAGACTCGAACTCTCACGGCTTTCGCCACCGCCCCCTCAAGACGGCGTGTCTACCAATTCCACCACGTCGGCGAGTTTAGTTACTTCGGTACGTCCTGGACCTTTCCACCGTCGGCCGGAGCGGGAACAGCGGGCGCTGGAGCAGCCTGCTGCGCCGGCGCAGCAGGCTGGCCGGGCGCCTGTCCCGGTATGCGACCCGGGAGCGTCTGCTCCGGCACGCTGCGGCCACTCATGACACCTTCGGTATCCGGCTTGCGCGTCGAAAAATAGGTCAGCCCCAAGCTGGTCAGGAAAAATACGACCGCGAGGATTGCTGTCGCGCGGCTCAGAAAGTTTGCCGAGCCCGCGGCACCGAACACGCTGCCGGATGCGCCGCTGCCGAAAGCGGCTCCAACATCCGCGCCTTTGCCGTGCTGAAGCAGCACGAGCCCGATAATACCGAGCGCGGCGAGCACGTGAATGATCAGAATAAAAATTTCCATTAAACCGTCCGTTCAACCCGCCGGGCTTGCGGCCTTGCAGATCTTTGCGAATTCCTGCGCGTCGAGCGATGCCCCGCCGATCAACCCGCCATCGATATCGGGCATCGCGAAAAGCTCCGGCGCGTTGCCTGCTTTGACGCTGCCTCCGTACAGCACCTGAACTCTCTCGGCGACCGCCACATCTTTCGCCGCCACGGACTTCCGGATGAATCCGTGCACGGCCTGCGCCTGCTCCGGAGTTGCCGTCTTTCCCGTTCCGATCGCCCAGACCGGCTCGTATGCAATCACCGCGTGGGCGAACGACTGCACGCCATTTCGCTCCAGCACCGCCCGAAGCTGCGCGGCGACGACCGCTTCAGTGCTACCGGCCTCCCGCTCGCGCAAGGTTTCGCCCACGCACAGGATCGGCGTGAGTCCGGACTTCAGCGCAGCCGCGTATTTCTCGGCGACGATCTCGCTCGTGTCGCCGAAAAGCGTGCGCCGCTCCGAATGACCGACGATCACGTAGCGACAGCCAAAATCGACCAGCATCGCGCCCGAAACCTCGCCCGTGTACGCGCCGCTGTCGAACTGCGACACATCCTGTGCACCCCAGGTGATACCCGACCCGCTCAGCACCTGCTGGACCTGCGCGAGGTAGGGATAAGGCGGACACACCGCGGATTTGACGCCGGGAATACGGCCGACGGTCCCGACCAGCTCGTCCAGGAGAACCCGGTTCGCAGCCAGGTTGCCGTTCATTTTCCAGTTCCCTGCTACGAACTTGATGCGCATTGCCGGCGGCACGACATAAACCGTTGAATTTTACCCGCTCGTGCCGAGGAGGGTCAACGCAACGCGCGACTGCGGGGAAGGCGCGGCGAGGCGCCTAGACGGTAAAGCGCCCGCGTTTCATGCGGGCGCATCGCAGGTTTTTACGTTGCTTCGCGCACCGCCTGCGCGATCGTCTCCGCCCAGCGTTTCACCTTCGTGTCGGTCTTGCCTTCGACCATAACGCGTATGACCGGCTCCGTGCCGGACGGGCGGAGCAGCACGCGGCCCGCGTCGTCGAGATCGCGCTGTGCGTCCGCGAGGACCCGCTGAATGCCATCGTGCGTGGTGAGATCGAACCGCTTCTTGACTGCCACGTTGATGAGGATCTGCGGATACAAAGCCATGTCCGCCGTGGCTTGCTCGAGGGTCGTACCGGCTTCGGCAAGAGCATCCAGAACGAGCAGGGCCGAGACGATGCCGTCACCGGTCGTGTGTTTGTCGAGAAACACGATATGCCCCGAGTTCTCACCCCCTAGCTGCCAGCCGTGCTCGTGCAGCATTTCGAGCACGTAACGGTCTCCCACCTTGGCGCGCGTGAAAGGCACCTGGATTCTCTGCAGCGCGTGCTCGAGTCCCAGATTGCTCATCTGTGTACCCACGACACCGCCGCGCAGGATCCCGCGCTGCCGCCGGTGGTTGGCGATCACGTACAGCAGCCGATCGCCGTCGTAGAGGTTACCGGTCGCATCCGCCATGATGACGCGATCGCCGTCACCGTCGAGCGCGATGCCGATGTCCGCTCCATGCCGTTTCACTTCGGCCTGCAACGCCTCAGGATGGGTCGCGCCCACCCCGTCGTTGATGTTGAAGCCGTCCGGGCGCGCGCCGATGGAAACGACTTCCGCACCCAGCTCGTGGAAAACACAGGGCGCGATGTGATAGGCAGCGCCGTGCGCACTGTCGAGCACGATCCGCACGCCTTTAAGGTCGAGACGCGTCGGGAACGTGCTCTTGCAGAACTCGATATAGCGCCCGGCCGCGTCTTCCATGCGGCGCGCTTTGCCGAGATTCACCGAGGTCGCGCATTCGAGAGGTTTTTCGAGCTCGCGCTCGATTTCTTTTTCGGTCTCGTCCGGAAGCTTCGTGCCGTCGCTCGAAAAGAACTTGATCCCGTTGTCATCGTACGGATTGTGCGAGGCGCTGATGACGATGCCTGCCGAAAGACGCAGTGCCCGCGTGAGATACGCCACTGCAGGCGTCGGCATCGGCCCGACGAGAACGATGTCGACACCGGCGGCGGACAGACCCGCCTGCAGTGCGGACTCGAGCATGTAGCCCGAAACTCGCGTGTCTTTCCCGATCAGCACCGTCGGGTGCTCGGCGGACTTGTGATGGCCGGCAAGCACTTTTCCGGCTGCGTAACCCAGCTTCATGACGAGCTCGGGTGTGATCGGCGTCTGGCCAACCTTCCCTCGTACGCCGTCGGTGCCGAAATACTTGCGTGTCATCGCTCGTGTCCTGCTGTGTTTTCTCCGGAAGCGCCGATTGTATCCCTGAGGGCCCACCATACCGACAGCGCATCGCGGGTTTCCGTGACGTCGTGCACGCGGAGTATCCGTGCACCGCGCTCCGCCGCAAAAAGTGCGGCGGCGATGCTCGCGTATACGCGGTCCCGCGGCTCCCGGCCGGTGATCCTGCCCAGCAACGCCTTGCGAGAAAGCCCAGCGAGCACCGGTACGCCCAAACCGGTCAATTCCGGCAATTGGCGCAGCAGCGCGATGTTGTGCTCCTGCGTTTTTCCGAAACCGAATCCCGGATCGATGATGATACGGTCGCGCTCGATACCGGCCCGGAACGCTGCCTCGATACGGCTCTTGAGATAATCGCGAACTTCGGCCACGACGTCGGCGTACTGCGGGTTCTGCTGCATCGTGCGCGGATCGCCTTGTTTGTGCATGAGACACACGGCGACCGACGCACGCGCAACCGCGCTCAGCGCCGCCGGATTTTCCAGCGCGTCGATGTCGTTCACGAGACTCGCTCCGGTGGCGATCGCCTCCTGCATGAGCTCGGGCTTGCGGGTGTCGACCGAGATCGGACGCCCGCACTGCGCAAGCGCTTCGAGCACGGGCATCACGCGACGCCGTTCCTCCTCCAGCGAAACCGGCTCCGCCCCCGGCCGTGTCGACTCGCCCCCGATGTCGAGAATGTCGGCGCCCTCGTCGATCAACGCTCGTGCATGTGCCACGGCCGTTTGGAGGTCCGTGTACAGACCTCCATCGGAAAACGAATCGGGCGTGACATTCACGACACCCATGATGAGCGGGCGGTCGAGCGACAGCCGGTAGCTGCCGCATTGCAGGTAAAGCGGGCGGGGGGCAGGACGTGCGCTCATGCGTTCAAAAAAGAAAAAGGGGTAAGGCTTTAACCTTACCCCTGTCGTTTGGCGCTTACGCTGCTGCTATCAGGCCTCCGGCGCGGCAGTCGTCGTCGGCGCCGGCGTCGGGCCGCTGTCGCGTGGCGAATGCGGCGCGGGTGGTTGCGTGGGCTTTGGCGGCCGAGGCGGACGGCCTTCCATGATGTCGTTGATCTGGTCAGCGTCGATGGTCTCCCATTCGAGCAGGCATTTCGCCATCACCTCGACCTTCTCCCGCTTCTCCTCGACGATCTTCCGCGCGATGCCGTATTGCTGGTCGATGATGCGGCGGATCTCCGCGTCGACCTGCTGCAGCGTCGATTCCGATACGTTCTTGTGCGTGGTGATCGAGCGGCCGAGGAACACTTCGCCTTCGTTCTCGCCGTACACCATCGGCCCCATCGAATCGCTCATGCCCCAGCGCATCACCATGTTGCGGGCCATTTCCGTCGCGCGCTCGAAGTCGTTCGACGCACCGGTCGTCATCTGGCTCATGAAGATCTCTTCGGCAATGCGTCCGCCGAACAGCACCGAGATGTTCTGCAGGATCTGCTCGCGATCCATGCTGTAGCGGTCCTCCGCCGGCAGCTGCATGGTGACGCCAAGCGCGCGCCCGCGCGGGATGATCGTCACTTTATGGACCGGGTCGGTTCTGCTGAGCGACCGCGCTACGACCGCATGACCCGCTTCATGGTAGGCGGTGTTCCTGCGCTCGTGCTCGGGCATGACGATCGAGCGGCGTTCCGCGCCCATGATGATCTTGTCTTTCGCGCGCTCGAAGTCATCCATGTCGACGAGCCGCTTGTTCGCGCGTGCGGCAAACAGCGCCGCTTCGTTGACGAGGTTGGCGAGGTCCGCACCCGAAAAGCCGGGCGTGCCGCGCGCAAGAATGTCGGGCCGCACATCGGGCGCGATCGGTACTTTGCGCATATGTACTTGCAGGATCTGCTCGCGGCCGCGGATATCCGGAAGCGGCACCACCACCTGCCGGTCGAATCGCCCCGGACGCAGAAGCGCCGGGTCGAGCACGTCCGGGCGGTTCGTCGCAGCGATCACGATCACGCCGGAATTCGCTTCGAAACCGTCCATTTCGACGAGCAGCTGGTTCAGCGTCTGCTCCCGCTCGTCGTTGCCGCCGCCGAGGCCCGCACCGCGCTGCCGGCCGACCGCGTCGATCTCGTCGATGAACACGATGCAGGGAGAATGCTTCTTCGCCTGCTCGAACATGTCGCGGACGCGCGCAGCGCCCACGCCCACGAACATCTCGACGAAGTCGGAGCCCGAAATGCTGAAAAACGGCACTTTCGCCTCGCCGGCGATGGCGCGCGCGAGAAGGGTCTTACCCGTCCCCGGGTTGCCCACCATCAGCACGCCGCGCGGGATGCGGCCGCCGAGTTTCTGGAATTTTGAGGGATCCCTAAGAAACTCAACGAGTTCCGCGACCTCTTCCTTCGCTTCCTCGCACCCTGCGACATCCGCGAAAGTCACGGTATTGTTGGATTCGTCGAGCATCCGCGCCCGGCTCTTGCCGAACGAGAATGCACCTCCCCGGCCGCCGCCCTGCATCTGACGCATGAAGAATATCCACACGCCGATGAGCAGCAGCATCGGGAACCAGGACACGAAAATATTCATGAGGAGAGACGGCTCTTCCTCGGGTTTCGCTTCGACGATCACCCCGTTCTTGAGGAGATCGGAGACCAGCCACGGGTCAGAAGGCGAATACGTCGTGAAGCGCTCGCCGCTCGTCTTGACGCCTTTGAGCACTCGGCCTTCGATGGTCACTTTCGCGATGCGGCCCTGCTTCACCTCCTCGATGAACTGGGAGTACTCGACCGCTTTCTGAGCGGACTGCCGCGTGCTGAACTGGTTGAAGACGGTCATGAGGACCAGTGCGATCACCAGCCAGATCGCGACATTCTTGATGAGATTGTTCAAGCAGTCTCCTTATACTACCGGGCGCCTACGTCGTTCAATTCTAAACCATTCCTGCCAGCCTCCCGCCTTTCATCCGGGCTTTTCCCTCACTTTCCTGCCGAGGAGATAGACCTCGCTCGAGCGGCTGCGGGACGCTTCCGGCTTGCGGGTAACAAGCTGAACAAAAGAACCGCGCAAAGTTGCGACCAGCTCGTCGTACCCTGCGCCTTGGAACGTTTTGACCAGAAAGTTTCCGTGCGGTTTCAAATGGTTCAGCGCAAATTCGAGCGCGAGCTCCGCGAGCGCGGCAGCGCGTGCCTGATCGACGGCTGCGATGCCGCTCAGATTGGGGGCCATGTCCGATATCACAAGGTCCACCGGCCGCCCTTCGAGCGCGCGCTCCACGGCCTCGAGCGTCTTCGCGTCCTCGAAATCGCCATGGATCACCGTTACGCCAGGCACTTGCGCCATTTCCAGCACGTCCACCGCGATCACTCGTCCCGTGGGTCCCACCGCTTTCGCTACAACCTGCGACCAGCCACCCGGGGCTGCACCAAGATCGACCACCGTCATGCCGTGCTTGAGTAGCTTGTCCCGTTCCGCAATCTGCTGCAGTTTGTAGGCCGCACGCGAGCGATAGCCTTCCGCGTTCGCGCGCTTCACGAACGGATCCGTGACATGCTCACGCATCCACGCTTTGCTGGTCTTGGCCATATGGATAGTAAACGGGAGGTGCGGGGGCTCAGATGCCGAATAGCCGGGGTTTTCCGGCGCAAAGCCGGAACGCCAGGCTCAGACAGCGCGTGAGCACCGCTAAAATTGGAGCAGTGAAAGAGCTTACCTCCGCCGAGCGCCGCGCACTACGCGCCCGCGCTCACCACCTGAAGCCCGTCGTAATAGTCGGCGATGCCGGGCTGACGCCTGAAGTGGCACGGGAGATCGACGTCGGCCTGAAAAGCCACGAGCTCATCAAGATCCGCGTGTCCGGCGAGGAGCGCGGAAGCCGCAAAGAGCTGATTTTGGCGATTTGTGAAGCCACCGGCGCACAACCCGTCCAGCACATCGGCAAGATTCTCGTCGTCTATCGGCCGCGACCCGAGGAGCCGGAGGAGGCTCCACGCCGGCGCGCGAAGCGCAAAGCGCCGCGGCGGACGAAGCGGAGCTATCAGAATACGTAAAAAGACGAAAAACTTACGTCACTCTTTGCGATAGCCCGATCACTGTTCAGACGTACTTCACATCAAGTATCTCGTATTCGCGCACGCCGCCCGGTGCCTGCACTTCAGCGACGTCGCCGGACGTCTTGCCAATGAGCGCCCGCGCGAGCGGCGAGCTGATCGAGATCTTGCCGTCCTTGATGTCCCCCTCATCGTCGCCGACGATTTGATAGGTCACGGTCTCGCCGCTTTCGACATCTTCGAGATGGACCGTCGCGCCGAACACCACCCGACCATCCGCGTGGAGCAGCGTGGGATCGATGATCTGCGCGTTGCCGAGCTTACGCTCGAGCTCCGCGATGCGTCCTTCGATGAAGCTCTGGCGCTCTTTTGCGGCGGCGTATTCGGCGTTTTCCGAGAGGTCGCCGTGCGAGCGCGCTTCCGCAATCGCGGTAATGATCGCCGGACGCTGTACTCCCTTCAACTCCTGCAGTTCGGCGCGCAGCTTTTCGGCACCTTTGACGGTGAGCGGAATCTTGCTCATGACGCGGTCTCCATCGCGGCGCCGGCAAGAGTTCCATGCAGGCCCTGCACGCTGTAAGCCCGAAGCTCCTGCGCCTGTTCCATGCCCATGCATCCCGCACGCGCACCTGCAAGCGTCGTGAAAAGCGAGACACGATGCTGAAGGGCAGCGCGCCGGATCGCATACGAATCGCGTATCGCCGCGCGGCGGTCTTCAACGGTATTGACGATCAAAGCAATCTCCGCGTTCTTGATCATGTCGACGATGTGCGGTCTGCCTTCGCCTACTTTATTGACGGGTGTCACCGGCAGCCCTGCCGCAGCGACTGCGGCGGCGGTCCCGCGCGTCGCCACGAGCGTAAACCCGAGCTTGCTGAGCGATCGCGCGATCTCGATGACCCGCGGCTTGTCCGAATCGCGCACGCTCAGGAAAACTTTGCCTGACGACGGCAGCCGCTCGCCGCTCGCCATCTGCGACTTCAGGAACGCTTCGGCGAAAGTCTCGCCCACGCCCATGACTTCACCCGTCGATTTCATCTCAGGCCCGAGAATCGTGTCCGCGCCCGGGAACTTGATGAACGGGAACACCGCTTCCTTGACAGAGTAGTAAGGCGGCACGACCTCGGACTTGACACCCTGAGTCGCCAGGGATTTTCCTGCCATGCAGCGGGCAGCTATTTTCGCGAGCGGGAGGCTCGTGGCTTTCGAGACGAAAGGCACCGTACGCGACGCGCGCGGGTTCACTTCGAGCACGTAAACCACACCGCCCTGGATCGCGAACTGCACGTTCATGAGTCCCACGACTTTGAGCGCGCGGGCCATCGCCACTGTCTGGCGCCTGAGCTCATCCTGCAGCTCAGGGGGCAGGGAGAAAGGCGGAAGCGAGCACGCCGAATCGCCTGAATGCACACCCGCCTGCTCGATGTGCTCCATTACGCCGCCGATGATCACGACTTTACCGTCGGCGACGGCGTCGACGTCGACTTCGATCGCGTCGTTGAGAAAGCGATCGAGCAGCACGGGCGAATCGTTCGACACCTTGATCGCTTCGCGCATGTAGCGCTCGAGCTCGCTCTGGTCGTGCACGATCTCCATCGCACGTCCGCCCAGCACGTAAGACGGACGCACGACGAGCGGGTAGCCGATCTCTTCGGCCGCAGCCAGCGCTTTCGGCGCACTGCGCGCAGTACGGTTCGGCGGCTGCTTCAACTTGAGCCGATTGAGGAGCTTCTGGAACCGTTCGCGGTCTTCGGCGACGTCGATCGAATCGGGCGTCGTGCCGATGATCGGAACGCCGTTCGCTTCGAGATCGCGTGCGAGCTTGAGCGGCGTCTGCCCGCCGAACTGCACGATCACGCCCTCGGGTTTTTCCACGTGCACGATCTCGAGCACGTCTTCGAGCGTGAGCGGCTCGAAGTAGAGCCGGTCGGACGTGTCGTAGTCGGTCGAGACGGTCTCCGGATTGCAATTGACCATGATCGTCTCGTAGCCGTCTTCGCGCAGCGCAAGCGCCGCATGCACGCAGCAATAGTCGAATTCGATACCCTGCCCGATGCGGTTCGGCCCGCCGCCAAGCACGACGATCTTCCGCCGCTCGGTGGGCTGCGCTTCGCACTCGTCTTCGTATGTCGAGTACATGTATGCGGTGCGCGTCGCGAACTCCGCGGCGCAGGTGTCGACGCGCTTGTATACCGGCCGCACGCCGAGTGTGTGCCTGCGCTCCCGCACTGCGGCAGGCGTCGCACCGGTCAGCTTCGAGATGCGGCGATCCGAAAAGCCTGCGCGCTTCCAGCGCCGCAGGTCGTCCGCATCCGCGGTGTCGAAAGCTTTACCCGCGATTTCCTTTTCCATGGCTACGACGTCCGCAATCTGCGCGAGGAACCATGGATCGATGTGACAGATCTCTTCGATCTGCTGGAGCGACATGCCGGCACGGAACGCGTCGGCGACGTAGTAGATGCGGTCGGGGCCCGGATCGCCGAGCTCCTCTTCGATCCTGTCGAGGTCGGTGGTGCGCTCATCGAAACCATCGGATCCCGTCTCGAGGCCCCGCAGCGCTTTCTGCATCGATTCCTGGAACGTGCGCCCCATTGCCATAACTTCACCGACCGATTTCATCTGCGTCGTGAGCCGGTCGTCGGCTTGCGGGAATTTTTCGAAAGCGAAGCGCGGCACTTTCGTGACGATGTAATCGATCGTGGGCTCGAACGACGCCGGGGTGGCGCCGCCGGTGATGTCATTGCGCAACTCGTCCAGCGTGTAGCCCACGGCGAGCTTCGCCGCGACTTTCGCAATCGGAAAGCCCGTCGCTTTCGAGGCAAGCGCGGACGATCGCGATACGCGCGGATTCATCTCGATGATCACCATGCGGCCGTCGCGCGGATTGATACCGAACTGCACGTTCGAGCCGCCGGTGTCGACGCCGATCTCGCGCAGGCACGCAATCGACGCGTCGCGCATGATCTGGTATTCCTTGTCGGTCAGCGTCTGCGCCGGCGCGACCGTGATCGAGTCGCCGGTATGCACGCCCATCGGGTCGAGGTTCTCGATCGAGCACACGATGATGCAGTTGTCCTTGCGGTCGCGCACCACCTCCATCTCGTATTCTTTCCAGCCGATCACCGACTCTTCGATGAGCACTTCGCGCGTCGGGCTCGCGTCGAGTCCGCGCTCGACGATCGCCATGAACTCTTCGCGGTTGTAGGCGATCCCGCCGCCCGTTCCGCCCAGCGTAAACGAGGGTCTGATGATCGTGGGGAACCCCACCATCGCCTGCACCTGCAGCGCCTCTTCCATGCTGTGGGCGAGCGCCGAGCGCGGGCTTGCCAGCCCGATTTTCGCCATCGCACGCTTGAACTTTTCACGATCCTCAGCCTTGTCGATCGCCTCGCGCGACGCGCCGATCATTTCCACGCCGTAGCGTTCCAGCACGCCCTGTCGCGCGAGATCGAGCGCGCAGTTGAGCGCCGTCTGGCCTCCCATGGTGGGAAGCAGTGCGTCCGGACGCTCCGCTGCGATGACTTTCTCGACCATCTGCCAGTTGATGGGCTCGATGTACGTGGCGTCCGCCATCTCCGGGTCAGTCATGATGGTCGCCGGATTCGAGTTCACCAGCACGACCCGATAGCCTTCCTCGCGCAGCGCTTTGCACGCCTGCACGCCGGAGTAATCGAACTCGCACGCCTGCCCGATGATGATCGGACCCGCGCCGATGATGAGAATGCTCTTGATGTCGGTACGTTTAGGCATGGCGGCGATTCTGCTCGATCGACTTGATGAATCGATCGAAGAGGTAATCCACATCGTGCGGACCGGGGCTCGCTTCGGGATGACCCTGGAAGCAGAATGCCGGGCGATCGGTCAGGCTGAAGCCCTGCAGGCTTCCGTCGAACAGCGAAACGTGAGTGACGCGCGCGTTCTGCGGCAGCGTCGCCGCATCGACCGCGAAACCATGGTTCTGACTCGTGATCATCACCCGGCCCGTATCGAGGTCCTGCACCGGATGGTTCGCACCGTGATGGCCGAATTTCATCTTGATCGTCCTCGCACCCACCGCGAGCCCGAGTAATTGATGTCCGAGACAGATACCGAACAACGGCACCCCGACACCCAGGAAAGTACGTATCGCGCGGATCGCGTAATCGCATGGCGCGGGATCGCCGGGTCCGTTCGCGAGCAGAATGCCGTCCGGCTCGAGTCCGAGCGCTTCTTCAGCCGGCATCTCGGCGGGAACGACAGTGACTTTGCATCCACGCGCGACGAGTTTTCGAAGGATGTTGCGTTTCACGCCGAAATCGTAAGTCACCACGTGGAAACGCGAGCCATCGGCCGCGCGATAACCGCTGCCCAGTGACCACGCGCCTTCGGTCCAGTCGTAGCTCTTTCTACAGCTCACGACTTTCGCCAAATCCATGCCGACGAGGCCCGGGAACTCCCTCGCGGCGCCGAGCGCGGCCTGCTCATCGATCGCGCCGGCCATGATGCAGCCATCCTGCGCACCTTTGTCCCGCAGGATGCGCGTCAGCTTACGCGTGTCGATGTCGGCAATCGCGACGACGTTCTCACGTTTCAGGTACTCGGAAAGCGTCCAGTTCTGCCGCCAGTTCGATGCGAGCACCGGCACGTCGCGCACGACGAGACCTGCCGCGTAAATCCGGTCGGCCTCGACGTCCTCCGCATTGGCACCATAGTTGCCGATGTGCGGATAGGTGAGCGTGACGACCTGCCGGCAGTACGAAGGATCGGTCAGGATTTCCTGATAGCCCGTCATGGCGGTGTTGAACACCACCTCGCCCACCGTGAGCCCGTCAGCGCCGATGGACGTGCCGCGAAATACCGTCCCATCCTTGAGCACGAGGATGGCGGGCGTACGCGCTGACACGGCAAACTCCTAAATGTCCAGGTATATCGGGGGCTAGATGTGACAAGCGGGACAGGTCTCGCACCCGTCCCGCTTACTTGAAGGTGAAATTATACGCGAAGCCCCAAAACCCGACAAACCACGCGGTATTTATATATGTAGCGCCGCCAGGCGCTTAGAGGGTAAAGCGCAGGCGCATAAGCGCCGCAGCATCGTAGGTTTTATTTCAGGGCGAGGACGTCCTGCATGTCGTAGAGCCCGCTTTTCCGGCCCATCAGGAAACGTGCAGCGCGCAACGCTCCTTGCGCGTACGTCGCCCGGCTCCCGGAGCGGTGGGTGAGTTCGATGCGTTCACCGGTGCCCAGAAACATCACCGTGTGATCGCCGACTGCATCGCCGCCTCGCATCGCCGCAAAGCCGATCGTTTCGGATTTGCGCTCGCCCGTGACGCCTTCCCGCCCGTACACCGCGGAGGTTTTCAGATCGCGTCCAAGCGCTCCAGCGACGATCTCGCCCATACGCAATGCGGTGCCGGAGGGCGCATCCACTTTGTGGCGGTGGTGCAGCTCGAAGATTTCCACGTCGAAGCCGTCTTTGAGCGCGCCGGCGGCGATCTCAAGGAGCTTGAAGGTAACGTTCACGCCCACGCTGAAATTCGGCGCCATCGCGATGGCGATATCCCGGGACGCATCGGAAATGGCGCGCTTCTGCGCTTCGTCGAAACCGGTCGTTCCGATCACGTGCCGAACGCCGAGCTCGCGGCAAACCGAAAGGTGATGCAGCGTCCCCTCCGGCCGCGTGAAATCGATCAGCACGTCGCATCCGGAAAGCGCCTGGCGCGCGTCGTCGGAAATGCGTACGCCGCAGCTTTCGCCCGCCAGCTCTCCTGCATCGCGCCCGATGTTCGGGTTGCCTCGCTGCTCGAGCGCAGCGGCAAGCTCGGCGTCGGTAGCATGGAGCACCGTCTCGATCAGCACGCGTCCCATACGGCCCGTGCTGCCGGCGATAGCAAATTTGATGCTCATTTCGCGGTCGCCGTCGTATCGCCCGCCTTAGCGTCGCCTTCGCGCCCCGGCACGACATCGCCTTCGATACGCACGAGCTTGTCATCCTGGAAGACCGCGACGATGCGACGCTGCGCCACGAGCTTGCCTTTTTTGTGCATCACGTACACGTAATCCCAGCGATCGGGATGGAACGGATCCGCAATGAGCGGCGTACCGAGAGCGAATCGCACCTGGCTTCTCGACATACCCGGCTTCAGCTTGGCCACCATGTCCTGCGTGACTACATTGCCCTGCTGGATGTCGATCTTGTGCGCGCTGAGCCCGGGCAGCGTGACCGACTGGCAGCCAGCCAGCAGCAGCACGACAAAAATCAGCTTGCCCATCGGATCATCGGCGGGAGTACGGTTTCGCGCACGTTTTCAATGGAAATGATTCCGAATATGATAGCTCACCTGCACACCGGGTATCCGCTTGACCTCGCCTTCTGACCTCAAAACCATCGGCCTCAAAGCGACGATGCCGCGACTGCGCATTCTCGAGATCTTCGAGAAAAGCCCGGTTCGCCATCTTTCTGCAGAGGACGTCTACAAGACACTGGTCAAGGAAGGAACCGACACCGGCCTCGCGACCGTTTACCGCGTGCTCACGCAGTTCGAGCAGGCAGGCCTGCTCATGCGGCACCACTTCGAGAGCGGAAAAGCCGTTTTCGAACTGAAGCAGGGCGGGCACCACGACCACATCGTCTGCGTCGAATGCGGTCACGTCGAGGAGTTCTACGACCCCGACATCGAGAAGCGGCAGATCGAAGTTGCCGAATCGCGCGGTTTCAGTATCCAGGATCACTCGCTGCACCTGTACGCTACGTGCAGGCGCGAGGCGTGTCCGCACCGGCCGAAGCGCACCGAAGACAAATAAACTGTGACGCAGCACGAAGTGAGTGACCACGCAGTCCCGCCGCACTCAGCGACTGCGTCACTTCGTGACTTTCTCGAAGCCAAGCATTTCCGCCGCATGCTTGCGGGTCGTATCGGTGATCTTCACGCCGCCCAGCATGCGCGCGATTTCCTCGACGCGCTCCTCGCCCTTGAGCGCCGTCACGCGGCTCGAGACTTTAGACTGCGAAGTTGCTTTGGCCACGCGCCATTGATGGTCCGCTGAAGCGGCCACCTGCGGCAGGTGCGTGATGCACATCACCTGGCGCTTTCTTCCAAGCTGCCGGAGCATTCTCCCGACGATCTCGGCCACCCGGCCGCCGATACCCACATCCACCTCGTCGAACACCAGCGTCGAGACCTGGGCCACCTCACTTGTAACGGTCTGGATGGCGAGGCTCAGCCGCGACAGCTCTCCGCCGGAAGCAACTTTCGCGAGCGGCTGCGGCGCCATGCCTTTGTGCGTTGCGACCCGGAACTCGATTTCGTCGAGGCCGTAAGCTGCGGGCTCGGCGGAGCAATCCATCGCCACGTCGAACGACCCGGCGCCGAGCGCGAGCGTCTGCATCGCGGCGGTTACCTCGGCGCCGAGCTTCTGTGCAGCTTTGCTGCGGACCGCGCTCAGCTTCTGCGCCTCCGACGTATACGCAGCCAGCGCTTCGTCTTCGAGGCGCTGCAACGTCTCCGGATCGCCCGCGGCGCCGAGCTCCGCCAGACGCGTTTTCGCTTTTTCGAGCAGAGCAGGAAGGTCCTCAGCGTTCACCCGGTACTTGCGGCACGCGGAGTGGACCGCGTCGAGGCGCGTCTCGAGCGCGCGCAGCCGCTGCGGGTCGATTTCGAGCTTCTGCTGGTAATGCCGCAGACTGTAGACCGCTTCCTGCATCTGGATGCGCGCGGGCTCGAGCACGTCGAGCACCTCGCGCAAAGCAGGATCGTATTCGCCCAGGGCGTCCAGCCGCGCGATGACGGCGTTCAACTGCGAGAGGCTCGACGCCTCGCCTTCCGACAGGACGTCCAAACCGTACTGCGTGCCTTCGATCAGGCTTGCCGCATGCGAGAGGCGCCCGTGCTCCGCTGTGAGCTCCTGCCATCCCTCGGGCGTGAACTCGAGCGCTTTCAGCTCTTTTATCCGCCATTCGAGCTGCTCGCGCTCCGCGGCGATTGCGGCAGAGCCGCTCTCGAAGGCGAGGCGCTGCTCGCGGCGTGCTCGCCAAGTGCGGTAAAGCGAGGCCGTACGCGCAGCCGTTTCCTGCACGCCCGCGTATGCATCGAGCAGCTCGCGCTGTGCGGTTGCGCGCAGGAGCGACTGGTGCTCGTGCTGCCCGTGGATGTCCACGAGAAACTCGCCCGCTTCGCGCAGCTGCGCAATCGTCGCGGGCGTGCCGTTGATGAATGCGCGGCTGCGTCCACCCGCATCGATCACGCGGCGCATGAGGCACGTACCGTCGGACCCGAGGTCACGGTCGGAGAGCCACTGGACAAGCGGCGATTCGTCCTGCAGGTCGAATTCAACGTTGATTTCGGCGCGCTCCGCACCCTGGCGCACGACCCCTGCATCGGCGCGCTCGCCCAGCGCGAGACCCAGCGCGTCGACCAGGATCGACTTGCCAGCGCCGGTCTCGCCCGTCAAGGCAGTGAAACCTGCGGAAAACTCGAGCTCGAGGCGATCGACGATGACGAAATCGCGGATGCTTAAGGTTCGCAACATCGTTGCTGCATCACGTGTTCCAGTTGAGCTTCTGCCGCAGCATGGCGTAATAGCTGTGCCCGACCGGGTGCAGCAGCCTGATGTTGTGCGCGTAGCGCCGCACCCGCACGCGATCGCCTTCCTGCAACTCGTGGTGAGAGTGGCTGTCGAAGTGCGCGCGCGGATCGTGCGCGCTGAGCACGACGATCTCGACGGTGCAGTCGCTGCTGATCACGATCGGACGATTCGTGAGCGTGTGCGGACACACCGGAACGAGCGCGATCACGCTCAGCGACGGATGCACGATCGGCCCGCCGGATGAAAGCGCGTAAGCGGTAGAGCCGGTCGGTGTCGCGACGATGAGGCCGTCCGAGCGCTGCGTGTAGATCGGTTCGCCGTCGATCAGCACGTCGAACTCGATCATGCTCCCTTTCACGCCTTTGCTGACGACGACATCGTTGAACGCGAGCACGTTGAAGACGCGTTCTCCGGCGCTCACGATTTCCGCTTCGAGCAGCATGCGGTCTTCCGTGACATACTGGCCCTCGAGAATGCCGCCGATCGTCTCGAACATCGTGTCGAGCGAGATGTCGGTAAGAAAGCCGAGCCGCCCCTGGTTCACGCCGACGAGTTCGAGGTCATAGGGCGCGAAAGTGCGCGCGATGTTGAGCATCGTGCCGTCGCCGCCCAGGACTATCGCGAGATCGCTGCGCGCGCCGAGCTCCTCGAGAGCGAGCACGGGATAACGACAGTCTTTGATGTGCGAGCCGGTCAGCTTGTCGATCATGACCTGCACGCCGCGGTCTTCCAGAAAACGTGCGAGCTCGAGCAGCGGCTGTACGATTTCAGGACTGTTGTATTTGCCGATCAGCGCCGCCGTCTTGAAACGCTTGTGCATAGCGGCATTTAACCATATCGCCACTTCGCCGCGAAGCCGTATAACAGCGCGTGTAAACCTCGATTTGTCTTTTGCGTTTAGAAGCTTAGGCTCTGATGGAGCAGCTCCCTTTTTGTGTAGAATAACTTTATGTCCAGTCACGTCACGGCACTGAACGAACGCGCGCAGATCCTGCTGAAGACGCTCGTCGAACGTTATATCGCCGACGGCCAGCCGGTCGGATCGCGCGCTCTGTCGAAGTACTCCGGTCTCGATCTGTCGCCGGCGAGCATACGCAACGTGATGGCGGATCTCGAAGACCTCGGTTTCATTGCGAGTCCGCACACCTCCGCCGGCCGTGTTCCGACTTCGCGCGGCTATCGTTTCTTCGTAGACACGCTGCTCACGATCAAGCCGCTCGACCATATCGAAATCAATCAGCTCGAAGGG
>DASRIK010000454.1:0-3323 GCA_035650035.1 Burkholderiales bacterium
GCTCTGCATCAGGGCCTGCCCCGTCGATGCGATCGTCGGCGCGCCCAAGCTCATGCACACCGTCGTAGCCGACTGGTGTACGGGTTGTGAGCTGTGCGTGCCCCCATGCCCGGTGGACTGCATTGAAATCAGGCCTATCGCGCCTCGCGACGCGCAACGCCGGGACAAGGCGGCTTCGGACGCGCACCGGCGGCACTCGGCTCACAATGCCCGGCTCGCCCGCATACAGCAGGAAAATGCAGCGCGGACCGCAGCACAGCGGGAGGAAACCGCGGCACGGAAAAAGCGTGAGACGATCGCGCGGGCCGTACGACAGGCGCGGCACCGCCTGGGTCTGCGATGAGCCGCGAGCCTTAAACGAAGATCAGATAGAGCGCGCCGAGCACGAGGCCGTACTGGAGCGTCCGGTATAGCGGCCGATTGCGGCGCTTGAGATTCTTTGCCGCGCCGTTTACGCGCCCGGCGATCGGATGGTACACGCGGCTGTAGAAGCGGTTGAGCGCGCCGACGGGCTCGTTCTCGACGTTCTGTGTCGCGCTTGCCGTGACGATGTTCCGGCTCACCCACGCGTTCATCGCGCGCATGATGCGGCCGTGAAGCGGTCGCTCGATATCGCAGAGCAGGATGATCCGCGTCTCGTCGGTATTGTTCTCGACGAAGTGAATATAAGTCTCATCGAAAAGGACCGCTTCGCCGTCTTTCCAGAAATAGCGCTCGCCGTCGACGCTGATGAAGCACGCATCCGAGTTTGGCGTGACGAGGCCGAGGTGATAGCGCATCGAGCCCGCGAACGGATCGCGGTGCGGGTTCAGGTGGCTGCGAGGGTCCAGCAAGGCGAACATCGCGCCTTTCACCGCAGGGATACCTTTCAGAAGCTCGACCGTCCTGGGACACAACGCCTGCGCCGAAGGCAGCGGCTGGTCGTACCACTTGAGGTAAAACCGCTTCCAGCCGCGCTTGAAGAAGGAGTTGAAGCCGATATCGTTGTTGTTCAACGCCGCGCGGATGTAGCCTTCGTCCTTCAATTTCAGCGCTTCGTCGCGCATCATCTGCCAATTTTCTGAAAGTGGGGCCAACTCCGGGAATTCCCGCTCGGTAAGTAGCGGCCGGGACGGGACGGCCGAAAAGAGATACATCAACGCGTTGTACGGCGCGAGCAGCGAGGAGTGATTGAAAAGCTGCCTGACGAAGCTGAAGCGCACCTTGCCGCGAAGGTGCACGTACGCGACCGATAGCAGGAATGCCGCGAGAATCAGGTATTTAACTTCTAGCTCAGGCATAGGGACGCCCCCACCCCACTACCTCGACATGGACGCCGCACATTATATCGATGACTCGCGCCGCACTCTCGCGGCTCGGCAATCCGGCCGTAGCCGGATGCGCTGAGAACGCGATGTAGACTTGCCGCGTGAACTCCGCGAAACGTGCCGAAATATTCCGCCGACTGCGCAGGGCGAATCCGAAGCCCAGGAGCGAGCTCGAGCACAACACCCCGTTCGAGTTGCTCGTCGCGGTGGTGCTTTCCGCCCAAGCGACGGACAAGAGCGTGAACATCGCGACACGCGAGCTTTTCAAAAAGGCGCGCACGCCCGCGGAAATCCTCGCCTTGGAACAATCCGGCCTGGAGCAATACATCAAGAGTATCGGCCTCTACCGCACCAAGGCGAAGAACATCCTCGAGACCTGCCGGATACTCATCAAGGAGCACGGCGGCGAGGTGCCGCGGACGCGTGAAGCGCTGGAAGCCTTACCCGGCGTGGGCCGCAAGACTGCAAACGTCATTCTCAACGTTGCATTCGGACAGCCGACGATCGCGGTCGACACGCACATTTTTCGCGTCTCTAACCGCACGAAGATCGCGCCCGGGACGGACCCGCTCGAAGTGGAGCAGCGCTTGCTCAAGTTCGTACCCGATGAGTTCAAGCTGCACGCGCACCACTGGCTGATACTTCACGGCCGCTACGTGTGCGTGGCACGGAAGCCGCATTGCCCGGCGTGCGTCATTCGCGACTTGTG
This sequence comes from Burkholderiales bacterium, assembly GCA_035650035.1. Lineage (GTDB taxonomy): Bacteria > Pseudomonadota > Gammaproteobacteria > Burkholderiales > SG8-41 > JAQGMV01. Next base: position 2,017 of record DASRIK010000454.1, read on the forward strand.
CGAATACCCCCAGAAGACACGCGATGAGGACGTCTGATGTTCGCGCCGACCCGTGACGAAGTCCGCCGCTTCTTTGTCGACACCTGGAGCAAATATCGCCGCGGCGAGCCGCTGGTGGGTCTCGAGCAGACTGCGCTCGAAGTGATCCTGCTGCACCCCGAATATCATCCGATGCTGGAAGAGCCCGAGGGAATCACTGACCGCGATTTCACACCGGAGGGTGGAGAACTGAATCCTTTCCTGCATCTCTCGCTCCATCTCGCGATCGAGGAACAGCTTTCGATCGACCAGCCCCGCGGGATAAAAAGCCGGTTCGAAGCGCTGGTTGCGCGGATGGGCTCGGAGCATGACGCAAAGCACACCGTGCTGGAGTGCCTCGGGGAAACGGTCTGGCAAGCCCAGCGCACGGGCAGCGCGCCGGACGAGAATGCTTACCTGGAGTGTCTCGACCGCAAAGCGAGCAGCAGACCGTAGCCGGCCCGCCGGCTAGTGCTTGCCGGTAGGAACGAGGTAGGAGTTCTTGCGAGTGACGAGGCCGTGCTGCGCAGAGTAGAACGCGGCGAGATCCTGGAAATCGCGCTGATTGAGATTGGCAACCTGCGGCGCCATGATCGCGTTCTTGCGGGCCCCGGACTTGTAGTCCTGCAGCGCTTTCAGGAGATAGTCGTAGTGCTGCCCGGCAATTTTCGGGAAGCTCGGCGCGGGGCTGTTGCCATCGGCGCCGTGGCACGCCGCGCAGGGCCGTGATTTTTCCTTGCCGGCGTCCGGGTTGCCCGCCTGTGCGGCACCGGCAGCGGCGAAAGCGAGGACGATTACACCGATCGTGAACTTGTTCATGCGGGTCCTCCGGCTTAGCGCGATGCGGATTGCGCCGGTGCGGTTGCGTAGAACGCGGCAAGGTCGGCCATGTCCTGGTCGCTCAGGCTTGCAGCGACCGCACGCATCGACGGGTGCCGTCGCTCGCCCGACTTGTAAGCCCTGAGGGCGCTCACGATGTAGGCAGCGTGCTGACCATCGAGCTTCGGCACGCTGTATACCGACGGGAAAGCTGTCTTGTAGCCGGGGATGTTATGGCAGCCGAGGCACATCGAGCTTTTCTGGCGGCCGGCATCGGCGTTTCCGGCTGCCTCCGCCGCAGGCGCCTGTGCAGCAGCAGAAAGCGCCGCAGCGAACGCGAGCCCGGCACATGCAAAAGCGATCTTGTTCGAAACTTTCATGTCGCGAGAGGGAAGCAAGCGGTGGATGCAGGTGGCGGCGCGATTATACCCAAAAGGCGTGTGCGTTGCTGCGCGCCGGGGCATCACTGA
>DASRIK010000455.1:0-4643 GCA_035650035.1 Burkholderiales bacterium
GGCCGAACTCGAGGCGGACATTGATCGCCGATTCCCAGTTCTTCTTGATTGTCGCCAGCTCGCCGCCCGCGAAGTGGTAGGTACGGATTTCGAAGAAAGGACCCTGTTTTCCAGGCTGGATCGGCTTCATGAACGAGAACGGAATCATGATTTCCGACTTCTGGGACACGATGAATTCCGCGATCTTCGGCGGCCACACCCCGTCCTTGACCGCCGCTTCACGAATCTTGTTGCGCTCCTCGAGATCCTTATACCCCCAAACGTGGATGATCTGGTTGAGCGGTCCGATCTCGGTATGCCAGAACGCTGCGAGCTCGGAGTATTTCTTGCGCTTTTCGTACGCTTCGCCGAAACGTTTTTCGACTTCCGGAAGAGAACGCGGTTTGATGTCGTAGGTTCTCATTTCATAGATCATGGCGGCCCCTTTTTGGTGGTGTTGCGGTGGAGGGACGGTTAGTCTAACTCAGGCGTTTGGCTCGGGCGCAAGATTTGCATCCTGTCCGCGTCACGCGACGTAAGGAGGCCGCCATGCACCTGAATGAGCCCCAGCCCATCCGGGACCGAGCCGGAAACGTGATCGGAACGATCGAGCACCAGGAGAACGGTGACGAGATTCTGCGCAACGCGCAGAACGAGGTGCGCGGCTATTACGACGCGCAAGCCGACGTCACGCGCGACGCCGACCAGCGGATCGTGGCGAAAGGTAACAAGCTGCGCTCCATGATTTGTTGAAGATCTGACGTAGCGCCGCGAGGCGCATAAAGGGTGCTTTTGCGCGGCGAGGGGCAGCTTCGCTGTCCCGAAGCAGCGGAGTCTATTCCTGGAGGGTTTCGCGGGCCCAGTCGAGCACCAGCGCGAGCCGCGGCGGCAGAAGGTCTTCCGCTTCATCGAAGCTCACCCACCTGTACTCGTGGTGTTCCGGGCGGCCGAGCGCGTGCGAGATCGGCAGCCGGACGATTTCCTCGGACGTTTCCGCCAGATAGTAGCGTGCGACCTTACCGCCGGCGTAAGGCAGCGTCTCGCGATAGATGTCGCCGAACGGAAACTCGAATTGCGTGAGCCCCGTCTCTTCGGTCGCTTCGCGCTTCGCGGCGTCGAGAGGCTCCTCCCCCGGCTCGACACGCCCTTTCGGAAAATCCCAGTTCTTGTACGCACGCAACACGAGAATGCGCCAGCCTTCCCAAGTCCGGCGCAGCGGGATCACACCTGCCGATAGCACTTTAGCCATACTTTCAATCCGTGACCAGAGACGGCTGACGAGTCAATGCGTCACGACGATTCCCAAAGCAAGGCCGCGCCTCGTACGCCGCTCGAATCGCCGTGAAAGTTTCGCACGAGCTTCGTGCGTACCACGTCGGAGAATATCCACTCTTTCCAAAGCCGGGGAACATTCGTGTAGAGGCGATCCACGTTGGACAGACCGCCGCCGAGCACGATCGTGTCAGGATCGAGCACGTTCACGATGGAAGCGAGGGACCGCGCAAGGCGATGCTCGTATCGAGCCATGGTCTCCGCGGCAGCGGCGTCGTGTACCGCTCGCGCCGCGATCTCCTCGGCTGCAAGCTCCTCGCCGGTGCTCTCGGCGTGATCGCGCGTGAGGCCTGGCCCCGACAGAAATGTTTCGATGCACCCCGTTTTTCCGCAGTAACACGGCGCACCGGGGAGCTCCGCCGGCTGCGGCCAGGGCAAGGCGTTGTGTCCCCACTCGCCCGCAATCGCGTTCGCGCCCTGAAGTACGTCCCCGTTCACGACAATGCCGCCGCCCACCCCGGTGCCGAGTATCACGCCGAAAACGACGGACGCATGATGTGCCGCGCCATCGAGCGCTTCGGACAACGCGAAGCAGTTGGCGTCGTTCGCGATTCGTATCTCGCGGCCGAGTGCGCGCTCGACGTCTTCCTTGAGGAGACGATCGTTGAGACAGACGGAGTTGGAATTGCGGATACGCCGGTTCACCGGCGAGAGCGAGCCGGGTGTGCCGATGCCTATGCTTCCGCGCTTGCCGACTTCGATCTCCGTTTCACGGATGAGTCGTGCGAGAAGCGCAACCGTGGCTTCGTAATTGCCGGAGGGTGTCGGTTCGCGCCGTCTCAGCAGCTCGGACCGGCGCTCGTCCAGCGCGATGATTTCGGTCTTGCTGCCGCCTAAGTCGATGCCTATACGAATCAAGGGGGACAGTTATGGAAGCTGAATCTTGCCTCCGCCGCCCAGGCCACCGCCGCCGAGCCCGCCCGGCCCCAGACCTCCCATGCCGCCCTGCGGCACTACGATCGACGAAGCTGCCTGTCTGCGAAGCTCCTGCAGGTCGCGGACGGTCTTGTCGATCGCGTCTTTCGCCGCCGGACCGAAAGCATCCACCGCTTCGGCCAGTGTCTTGGCTTCGATCTCGAAGCTGATCGGCAGCGGCCCCGCACTCGTCATGATCTGCGCCTCGCCCATGTACAGGACCGGGCGTGCCGGATCGGTTGCGCCAGTCATCGTGAGAGGCGTCAGCACTCGAAGAGTACCGATCTTGCGATCGGTAATGATCTCCTCGCGATAGAGCGACGCGGGATCCATTTTCGCTTCGGTTTCAGCTCGTTGGGCCATGGTATTCCTCGATGCGTTCGATTATGCCGCCGGCAAGGTTAGCAGATGTTCCCCGAGGCGCCTCACGGCTGGCTCTTCGGCGGTCTTCGCCGCGGTGTGCGGTTCGCACCCGGCGCCGCGTCTTTCGGACGGCCGGGTTTTTCGGGGACGACCGTCGCCACCACGCGCTTCAGCACGAGCTGCGGTGTGGCACCTTGCAAGCGTATCGAGTACTGATCGAATGACTGTATATGGCCTGCAAGGCGAATGCCATTCACCAGGAAGACGGATACGAGAATCCGCTCCTTGCGCAGGGTGTTCAAAAATTCGTTCTGCAGGCCGTAACTCTGATCGCTCATGGTTCTTCAGGAATAATCACGTGTGCCGCGACCGCGGCAGCGCGTGGAAAAAACAGCGATTGTGCCACAAGAGCCTGGGCGCGCTGACTGGCGCATGCAGCCCCATGGCTTTACCGCTCCAGGCCTTCCGCTTTGAGCGCCTCTCGCACGGACGGATACTCCGCGGTTGTCCTGAGATAGTCCTGCAAAGCCGGCCACCGGCTCAAGTCCATCTTCACGACGATGGCCCACCTCAATACGGTGAAGAGGTAGGCATCCGCCGCGGTCAATTTTTCGCCCATCAGACCCGAGCGTCCCGCAAGGTGCTCGGCCACGTAGCCGAAACGTTTCTCAAGCAGCTTCTTTTGTCTCTCCTGCAATTCGGTCGAAGCGGATGGGTCGAACAGCGGGCTGAAGTTCTTGTGGATCTCCGTGCTGGTGAATGCCATCCATTCCATCAGGCGATAGCGCCCCATCGACCCCGCGATCGGCGCGAGCTCCGACTGCGGCGCCAGATCCGCCACGTACTGCGTGCAGACGCTCGCTTCCGTCAAAATGGAGCCATCGTCGAGCTCCAGCGCGGGAACGTAGCCTTTGGGATTGATTCGCAGGTAGTCCTGGCCCTTCGCCGTGCGCTTCGTTTTCAGATCCACTTTCTCGAGCTCGAAGGCGTGTCCGCTTTCGCGCAGCGCGATGTGCACTGCCAGTGAGCATGCGCCCGGCGTGTAGAAAAGCTTCATGACGGTCCTCCTGGCTAAAAACGTGCTGTAGCAAATGCCAAGCCGCAAACTTCGTACAATACGCCCATGTCCCGCATCGTTCTCAGCACCCTCAATGCGCGGTACGTGCACGCGTCCCTGGGGCTTCGTTACCTGGCAGCGAATCTCGGCGAGCTCCGCGGCGAGGCCCGGATAGTCGAGTTCGTGCTGGGCGCACGCGCCATCGACATGGCCGAGCAGCTTCTCGCGCACTCTCCGCGGGTTATCGGGTTCGGGGTTTACATCTGGAACGTCGAGGAGACGACCCGCCTCGTCGCGTTACTCAAAGCCATCGCACCGGAAGTGGTTATCGTCGTCGGCGGACCCGAGGTGAGCTACGAATCGGAATCGCAGCGCATCTGCGATCTCGCCGACTACGTCGTTACCGGCTGGGGCGATCTCGCATTCGCCGGGCTCTGCAGGAGTGTTCTGGGTGGTGACAGACCCGGCGGCAAAATGATTGCGGGCGGACAGCCGCCGCTCTCTGCGATCCTCATGCCGTACGGAGAGTTCACCGAAGAAGACATCGCACGGCGCTTTGTGTACGTCGAAGCCTCGCGCGGTTGTCCGTTCAAATGCGAATTCTGCCTGTCCTCGCTCGACAAGACCGCATGGGCTTTCGACCTCGATTCGTTCATGGGCGAGCTCGAGGGCCTGCACGCGCGCGGCGCGCGGCATTTCCGTTTTGTCGATCGCACGTTCAACCTGAAAGCCGCGGTCGGCTCGCGGATTCTCGAGTTCTTCCTCGAGCGGCTGGACGAGAAGCTTTTCGTGCACTTCGAAGTGATTCCGGATCATCTGCCTGACAGGCTCAAAGCCGCGATCGCCCGCTTTCCGGCAGGCGCGCTGCAGTTCGAAGTCGGAATTCAGACGTGGAACGAAGAAGTGCAGGCGCTCATATCGCGCAAGCAGGACAATGCGAAAGCGGAAGAGAACTTGCGCTGGCTGCGTGCGGAGTCGAACGCGCTCGTTCATGTCG
>DASRIK010000456.1:0-2897 GCA_035650035.1 Burkholderiales bacterium
TTCGGTGAAGAGATCGCCCGTCATCGCGGTCGAGAACGACATGATGAGGTGGCTCGGGCAGATGCGGCCGCGCAGGCCTTGCGAGCGCGCGTATGCATCGTCGAGGAAGAGCGGCACCTCGTAGCCGACGAGGCTGCAGAACGCTTCGTGATCGGCGTCAGTGATCGTGCGCGTGCGCGTGGGAAGCCGCGCACCGACCTCGAAATCCTCGAACCAGCCTTTCATGCGCGCAGCGCCCGCACGAACATGTCCGCGAAACGTTCGGCGATATCGCACGCGGTAAGCTCGCCGTCGGGTCGATACCACTTCGGAATCCAGTTGATCGCCCCGAGGATCGCAAAGCCCGCGGTCCGCGCGTCCTGCTTCGCGAAATCTCCCTGCGCGATGCCGGCCTTGATGAGCTGGCGCACGCCGTTCTCGAACTGGTCGCGCAACGCCACGTATTTGCGACGATGCGCCGGCGTGAGGTGATCGATGTCTTCGAGAAGCACGGCGCCGTATTCGCCCTCGGTCATCGCGAGGATGTGCTCGACGATGAGCGTGCGCACGCGCTCAGCGGGATTCGCCTTGCTCGCAGCCGCGCGATCGAGCGCTTCGAGGCTCACCTGCACGCACTTCACGTGCGCGTGGTAGATCAGCTCTTCCTTGCTGCGGAAGTAGTAGTAGAGATTGCCTTTGACGAGGCCCAGGTGGTCGGCGACGTCCTGCATGCGCAGTGCGCCCGGGCGGCCGCGCGCGCGCAGCACCGTGTTGAGCCCGCGCATGATCGCGTCGCGGCGCTCGCTCACGTCGCGGCCCGCGTCCCAGGCCCGCGCTTTCTTCACCGCTTCAGCACCGCCACCGCGGAAATTTCGATCAACGCTTCCGGGCGGAGCAGCCCCGCGACGATGACGCCGGTCGCCGTGGGAAATCCGTTGCGGAAGAACTCGCGGCGCACGGCGCCGGTCTTGTTGTAGTCCTTCGTCGTAGTGACGTAGTCCACCGTTGAGACGATGTCGTCGCACGAGCCGCCGGCCGCCTTCAGCAGCGCGTCGAATTTGCGAAAGATCTGGCGCGTCTGCTCGACGATGTCCCCGGGCGCGGTGATCACACCGTTCCCGTCAGTCCCGGTCGTCCCGGAAATGTGGATCGTGTCGCCCACGCGCAGCGCCGGCACGAACGTGTACTTGGCGGGCCAGTCGAGCCCCCCGGTGATGACCTCTCGATCGCTCATGTGGTTTTCCTCTCGAGCACGCGGTAGACGTGGAAGCCTTCGAGCAGCGTCTCGCCACGCTGATTCGAAAGCGTCGTCCTGAAGCGGCAGAAGCGGCGGCCCGCTTCGGTCCATGCGCGCTCGACCGTGAGGCGCGGGGTCACGGTGTCGCCGACGCACGCGGGGGCGACGAAGCGCGCGCTCTGCTCGATCAGCACGTAGCCGTCGATCCGCTCGCGCGCGTTCGTTGCGCCGAGCGCGGTCAGGGAAGTGAGCAGGAGGCCGTGGGCGACCGGCTTGCCGAAGCGGGTGCCCTTCGCATACTCGACGTCGTAATGGATCGGGTGCACGTCCCCGGTCACGCCCGAGAACATGAGGAAGTGGGCGTCCGTCAGCGTCTTCGATGGTCCTTCGAAGACTTCACCCTCAGCGATCGGATTGCTCTTGCGCTCGGTCATGCACAGGTGTCGCCGGCTAATTTTGACTTTGGAGTCAAATAGTAGCACGGACGTGTCCGGTCGATGACAAAGCCGGGTCACTCGATCTTTATCTTCGCCGCCCTGATGATCTTTCCCCACTTCGCGTATTCGGAGCGGACGAATGCGGCGAACTGGTCCGGCGTGTTCTTGCCGAACTCGCTGCCGTCTCCGGCGAGCCGCTCGGCGACATCGGACAGCGGCAGCACACGCACGATCACCGCATTCAGCCGGTCGATGATCGGCCGGGGCGTGCCCGCGGGTGCGAGCACGCCGTTCCACGATGTCATCTCATAGCCGGGCAGCCCCGCTTCCGAGATTGTCGGCACGTCCGGCATCATCTTCGACCGGACTTTGCTCGTGACGCCGAGCGCGCGGAGCTTTCCGGACGCCACGAACCCGCGTGCGCCGATGACGTCGGCGAAGAGCAGCGACACCTGCCCGCTCATCACTTCCGGGAGCGCTGCGCCGCCACCCTTGTAAGGCACGTGCACCATGCTAGTCCCCGACAGAAGCTGGAAGAGCTCGGTGGCGATGTGCGATGCACCGCCCGTGCTGCCCGATGCGAACGCGAGCTTGCCCGGCTGCGCTTTGGCGAGCGCAATCAGCTCCTTAACCGACTTCGCCGGCAGGCTCGGAGGCACGACGATGACGAAGACCGTGCTCGACGCGAGCGCAACGGGCGCATAGTCCTTGAGCGGGTCGAAGGTGAGATTCGTGAACAGCGCCGGGCTGAACGCCATGGGCGCAACCGTGCTCATGATCAGCGTGTACCCGTCGGGCGCTGCGCGCGCGGCGATCTCCATCGCGATGTGGCCTGAAGCGCCGGTGCGGTTGTCCACGATCACCTGCTGGCCCAGCGCTTCGGTCATCTTCTGCCCGATGACGCGCGCGGAGATGTCGGTGCCGCCGCCGGGCGCGAAGGGCACGAGCATGCGAATCGGGCGGGCGGGATAGTTCTGCTGCGCTGTGGCAGCGCCGGCGGCTGAGAGCATCGCGGCCAGGGCGCAAAAGGCGATGAGTGATTTCATTGCGGGTCCTCGAATGTGCGTTGCCGGTTCAGGCTCGCGAACGGCTGCTCGGCTTTTTGATGGCTAAAGCGTAGCGTATTGCCAGAGATCGTGGCCAGCGAGCCGCGTGCTAGACTTTTTCGCGCCCGGGAGGCGAACGCACACAACAGCCCATCGCGGCAGGAGGAGCACCATGACATCGTGTACGACGTGGCGGAG
>DASRIK010000457.1:0-5982 GCA_035650035.1 Burkholderiales bacterium
CACAGGCGCATGCCCGCGCGGCCCATGCAGCCGCTGATCGATCCTGCAGACTGGTCGCCGGATTCGCTTGGCGACGTGGAAAGCTGGAGTTACCGTCTTACCGACAGCGATTGCGCCGAGCTCACCGCGGCGGCTCAAGCGGTCCAGCGCAAGGGCGTCGCACCCGAAGACGTGAACCGCACCAACTTCGAGCTGCGCGGGTTTGCGCAGATTCTGCGCGATGTCAGGCGTGAGCTTCTCGACGGCCGCGGCATCGTGATGCTCCAGGGTTTTCCTGTGGACGCACTCGATCCGCTGGGGCGGGCGATCGCTTACCTCGGTCTGGGCTCGTACCTGGGCCGTCCGATGTCGCAGAACATGCAGGGACACATCCTCGGCCACGTGAAAGATCTCGGCGGCGATTATTCCCATCCGACCACACGCGGTTATCTCACCCGCGCCGAGCTGCGCTTTCACGCTGACGGCTGCGACTACGTCGGCCTTCTTTGCGTAAATCCGCCGATGAGCGGCGGCGAAAGCCGTGTCGCGAGCTCGGTGACGGTTTACAACCACATGCTCGAGACGCGTCCGGATCTCGTGGAAGTGCTCACGCAGGATTTCTACCGCTCGCGTAAAGGAGACCACAACCCAGGCGAGGATCCCTGGTACAAGCAGCCGATGTTCTGCTTCACGGATGGCTATTTCAGTGCGACGGGTGCCGGATCCGCGATCGAGAAAGCGCAGGGTCTTCCGGGTGTGCCGCCGCTCACGCCTGAGCAGGAGGAAGCAATCGCCGTTTACCGCCAGACGGTCGACGAGTGCGCCGCCGACATTCCTTTCAGGCCCGGGGACATCCAGTTCCTCAACAACTACGTGACCCTGCATTCGCGGCGCTCGTACGAGGACTGGCCGGACCGTCAGCGCAAGCGTCATCTTCTGCGGTTGTGGCTCGCGGACCCGGATGGCCGCAGACCGATACCGAAAGCGCAGCAGGAAGGCTACGAAGGGAGCGGCGTCCTGCCGCTCGGCGTAAAGCTCAATGCCCCGCTCGACGTGAGCGAGCTCGCAACAGTCTGACGCGGGGGCGCCATGCATAAACTCGCAACGCTGGCCGTTGCCGGCTCCGCGCTGTTGTTTGCTACCGCCGCAGATCTCGCGGCAGCGCAAGCCTATCCGACCAAGCCCATTCGTCTGCTCGTCGGATTCGCACCGGGGGGCGGCAGCGATTTCATCGCCCGCACCACTGCTCCGCGTCTCAGTGAAGCGCTCGGGCAGCCTGTCGTCGTCGAAAACCGCCCCGGCGCAAGCGGCGTGCTCGCGACCGAGCTCGGCGTGAAATCGCCGCCCGACGGACACACGCTCACGGTGATCGTGTCGAACTTTGCGAGCTACCCGAGTCTTTACAAGCTTGTGTTCGACGCGGTCAAAGACGTGCAGCCAATCGTCCAGCTCACGCAGGGACCGTTCCTGGTGGCGATCCATCCATCGCTGCCGGCGAAGAACACGCGCGAGCTCATCGCGCTCGCGAAGAAGAATCCGGGCGAGCTCAACTATGCCTCGACCGGCTCCGGGGCACTTTCGCATCTGGGCGTCGAGCACTTCAGCATGATGGCCGGCATCAAGCTCACGCACATTCCTTACAAAGGCACCGGACTCGGGCTCGTCGATACGATCTCCGGGCTTACACAGGTGATTTTTGGCAGCATCCTTCCGACGCTTCCGCACGTTCGGAGCGGAAAGCTGCGCAGCATCGCTGTAACCACGGCGCAGCGCGTGACCGCCGAGCCGAATATTCCGACGGTGGCCGAGTCAGGTCTGCCCGGTTACGAAGTGAACAACTGGAATGGTCTCATCGCGCCGCGCGGCACGCCGAGACCTGTGATCGACCGGCTCAATGCGGAGTTCGGAAAAATCCTCAGGAACAAGGAAGTCGCGCAGCGCCTTCAGAACGACGGCAGTGCGCCCGCCGGCGGGTCGCCCGAGGAGTTCGAGGCGCGTCTGGCGAAAGAGATGGCGTTGTGGAGCAAAGTCATCGCGAAAGGCGGGATCAGAGTGGAGTGACACCTATTGCGGAGTGATGCCCGTCGCTTTGATTACCTTCGCCCACTTCTCGACTTCGCTCCTCACGTAGCCGGCGAAATCGGATGCGCTCATCGCGTGCGCCTCGAAGCCGAGCAGCGCGAGACGCTCGCGCACGTCGGGCTCGCCCAGCGCGCCGTTCACCTCCGCGTTCAGCTTCTCCACGATGCGAGCCGGTAAGCCCGCGGGCGCAAAAAACGCGATCCACGAAGCGTTCTCGAATTCGGGGAAGCCGGATTCGCCAAGCGTCGGCACGTCCGGCAGCACGGCGTTACGTTTGCGGCTTGCAATCGCAAGCACGCGAAGCGTTCCCTGCTTTATGAACGGATACGCGGTCGGCACGGTCGTGGACGTGAGATCCACCTGCTGGGCTACGACAGCGGCTACGGGCGCGGCGCCGCCCTGAAACGGCACGTGCGTGCCTTCGATTCCGACGACCGATCTGAACAGGAATTCAGCGGTGAGATGCTCCGTCGTGCCGACGCCGGCGGTCGAGTAGGTGAACCGTCCGCCTTTCGTATTGCGAACGTAGTCCATCAGGCCTTTTGCAGTGACCGTCCGATGCACCGCGAACACGGTCGGCGCGCTCGCCGCGAGCGCAACGGGCGTCAACTGCACGCGCGGATCCAGCGCATCCTTTGGAGCGTTCGCATTCACCGCGACGGCGGCCGTCGTGACGAGCAGCGTGTGACCGTCGGCAGCAGCACCCTTGGCGATCCGGGCGCCCACGGTGCCGCCGGCGCCCGCGCGGTTATCGACCACCATCGGCTGACCGAGACGCGTCGCAAGCTTATGCGACACGAGACGGCCGATAGTGTCGGCGATGCCGCCGGGCCCGAATGCGACAACGATACGTACCGGTTTCGTCGGATACGCCTGCTGCGACGGCGCCGCGTGCGCAGCCGACGCCCCCGCCAGTGCCGCCACGAGTACCGCCGCCCAAAACCGCATCCCCTACTCCGCCCTGATTTTCGCTTCGGCGACGACGCGAGCCCATTTCACGCGCTCGGCCTTCATCAGCTCGGCGAAAGCGTCAGGCGTACTGGTGCGTGCTTCGAATCCCGCGGTGATGAGTTTCTCCTTCACGTCAGACAACGCGAGCACACGCTGCAGCTCGGCATTCAGGCGCGCGACTGTTTCCGCCGGCGTTTTCGCAGGCGCGAGAATGCCCTGCCAGTCCTCCGAAGCAAACCCGGGCAAACCTGATTCGGCAACCGTCTGCAGCTCGGGAATCGCCGGCGAACGTTTGCCGGAGCTCACCGCGATCGCGCGAAGCCTTCCGCTACGCACGTGCGGCAGCGCGGATGGCATGCTTGCGAACGAAAATGCGACCTGGCCACCGACAAGATCGGCCATCGCGGGGCCGCCGCCTTTGTACGGCACGTGGACCATATCGACTTTCGCGAGGTACTTGAAAAGCTCCCCGGTGAGATGCGTCGCGTTGCCGATGCCGCTCGACGCAAACGTCAGCTGACCCGGCCGCGTGCGCGCGAGCGCGATCATTTCCTTCACGCTTTTGGCGGGCACGGAAGGGTGAGCAACCAGAATGTGCGATGCCGCGCCCGTGAGACTCACCGGCGCGAAGTCTCTCACCGGGTCGTAAGGCATTTTCGCGAAAAGACTCTGATTCACCGCGAACGGACCCAGCGTTCCGATCGTGATCGTGTGGCCGTCAGGCGCGGAGCGCGCGACGAGCTCGTTTCCGATCATGCCGCTGCCCCCGCCGCGGTTATCCACGATCACCTGAAAACCGGACGTATCGAAAAGCCTGCTGGCAAGCAAACGTGCGACGAAATCGGCGCTTCCGCCTGGCGCGAACGGCACGACGAGGCGAATCGGCCGGCTGGGATATTGCTGCGCCGCTGCCGCGCCGCCAGCGAGCGCGCAGACGAGTAACGCGAAACACGTCGCCCCATGCATACGGGACTCGCGCATGTGGCTGAAACGGTTCACGTGTTCTTCTGCCCTCTTGCTCGCGCTTCCTCGATAAGCGCAACGAGCTGAGCCGGAAAAATCGGCGCCTGCGTGATGCGCACGCCGAACGGAGAAAGCGCGTCCTCCACCGCGGAAGCCACTGCCGCGGCGACGGGCACCACGCCGCATTCGCCGACGCCTTTCACACCGAGCGGATTGAGCGGCGACGGCGACTCGCGATAATAGTTCTCGACATGGGGCATTTCGGTCGCGGTCACGAGCAGGTATTCGCCGTAATTGGTCGTGACCGGCTGGGCGTTCTCGTCGTAGCCCATCCATTCGTAGAGCGCATTGCCGATGCCGTGCGCCGTACCGCCGAGAACCTGGCCCTCGACCAGCATCGGATTCAAGATGCGGCCGCAGTCGTGAAGACCCACGAAGCGCAGGATTTTGACGTGTCCTGTTTCAATGTCGACCTCGACCTCCACGACCGCCGCGCCATTCGCATGCGCCATGTCGTCGATCACGAGATGCTCGGTTGCTTCAAGACCCGGCGTTACTCCGGGCGGCAAGGCATATCCCGCAGTACCCGCGACAGAGCGTGCAATCTGGCCAAGCGTCACGCTGCGGTCGTGCGTGCTGCGGACGCGCACCCGGTCGCGCTCCACCTCGAGCTCCGACTCGTCCGCTTCGAGCAGATGGCTCGCGATTTTCAAGGCCTTCTTCCGTACCGCGACCGCGGCGAGATGAGCGGACGAACCGGCGAGCACTGTCTGCCGACTGTTCGAGCCACCGAGGCCCATCGGGACCGCCGCGGAATCGCTGACCGTCACTGTCACGTTCTCCACCGCTCCGCCGAGCTGCTCCGCGACGACTTGCGCGAGCATCGTGCGCGTACCCTGTCCCATCGCCGCAGCGCCCGAGTACACGTGCACCTTGCCCGATGGCGCAATGCGCACCGTCGCCGATTCGAAAGGCCCGCGACCCGTACCTTTGCAGTAATTCGCGAAACCGATGCCGACATAGCGGCCTTCTGCGCGCGCGGCCTGCTGGCGTCCAGGGAAATCCGCCCACCCTGCACGCTCGAGGATTTCCGCCTGGCACGCCGGGTAGTCCCCGCTGTCGAGCACCACCGGCATTCCGCCGCGCGCTTTGAGCTGCGTCGTGTACGGCATGCTGCTCGCCGGAATCAGGTTACGACGGCGCACTTCCGCACGATCGAGCCCGAGCTCCCGCGCGACGCGATCCAGCAATCGTTCGATCACGAACGTGCCTTGCGGATGACCGGCACCGCGCACCGGCGATACCGGCACCTTGCTCGTGAGCGCGACCTGCACGTTCATGCGATACGCAGGCACCTCGTACTGCAGGGGCACGGTTTCGGCCGCATTGTGCGGCAGGTTCACGCCGCGTGCCGTATATGCGCCATGGTCATGAATGAGGTTGCCGCGTATTCCGAGGATGCGCGCCTCACGATCGACCGCGATCTCCACGTCCCAGTACTGATCGCGCTCCTGCGTAGTCGCGACGAAATGCTCGCGCCGATCTTCGATCCATTTGACCGGCCGCCCGAGAAGCATTGCGGCAAGCGCCGTCACCACGTCTTCCGGATAGAACACGAGCTTCGGGCCGAAACCGCCGCCGAGGTCGGGCGCGATCACACGCACGCGGTTCTCGTCGCGCCCCAGCATGTCGCACAGAAGCCGGTGCGCAGCGTGCGGCATCTGCGTCGAGCTCCAGAGCGTAAGCCGGTCTTCGAGCACGTCGTGAACGGCGACTGCCCCGCGGCATTCGATCGAGTGGCTGCCGCCACGGTGCTGCTTCAACGATTCACGGAAGACATGCGGCGCACCCGCAAACGCCCGATCCACGTCGCCGTAGGCCATCGCGAATTCGGCGAGCAGGTTGTGAGGGGCGTTTCTGTGAACACGCGGCGCGTCGGATTCAAGCGCAGCGCGGCAATCTGCAACGGCCGGCAGCGGCTCGAAGTCGACTTCGACCAGCGCAGCG
>DASRIK010000458.1:0-8492 GCA_035650035.1 Burkholderiales bacterium
CGCGTCGGCTGCTTTGAGCGCCGGCTGGAGCATCGAGCCGAAAGCGAGCAGCGCCACTTTCGCACCGGAGGCATTCGCGCCGATCTCCCGGCGTATCTCACCACGACCGATCGGCAGCGGACGCATTTCCCGCTCGATCGGAACACCCGGGCCGCTGCCCCGCGGATAGCGTACCGCTACGGGGGTGTTCATCCGAAACGCCGTGTAAAGCATCTGCCGGCACTCGTTCTCGTCCGCCGGCACCATCACCGTCATGTTGGGGAGGCAACGCAGATACGAAAGATCGAAGCTGCCGTTATGGGTGGCACCGTCGGCCCCAACGAGACCGGCGCGATCGATCGCAAGCACGATCGGCAGGTTCTGGATCTGGACATCGTGGATGAGCTGATCGTAGGCGCGCTGCAGGAATGTCGAATAGATCGCGACGACCGGTTTCAACCCTTCGCACGCAAGCCCCGCCGCGAACGTAAGCGCGTGCTGTTCGGCAATCCCCACGTCGAAGTAACGATCCGGGAATCGCGACGCGAAGCCCACCAGCCCGGAGCCTTCGCGCATCGCGGGTGTGATGCCGACGAGACGCGAGTCGAGCTCCGCCATGTCGCAGATCCAGTCGCCGAAAACCTGCGTGTAGGTGACTTTACCGCCCGATTTTCCGCCGACGATGCCGTTCGTATGATCGAACTTCGAGACACCGTGGTAAAGCACCGGATCGGCTTCGGCGAGTTTGTATCCCTGTCCTTTGCGGGTGATCACGTGCAGGAACTGAGGACCCCGAAGCTCTCTGATGTTGGCGAGCGTCGGGATGAGCGCGTCGAGATCGTGCCCGTCGATCGGTCCGATGTAGTTGAAGCCGAATTCTTCGAACATCGTACCGGGGCTCACCATGCCTTTCACATGCTCCTCAGCGCGCCGCGCGAGCTCGCCCAGGACGCGCTCGCCCAGCCCGCGCGCAGCTCGATAGACGCGTCCCGACATGAGTCTTGCGAGGTATTTGTTGAGCGCCCCGACCGGCGGCGAGATCGACATTTCGTTATCGTTCAGGATCACGAGCAGGTCGACATCCATGTCGCCTGCGTTGTTGAGCGCCTCGAAAGCCATGCCTGCAGTCATGGCGCCGTCGCCGATGACCGCGACCGCGTGCCGTCGTTCACTCTTCAGCTTGGCTGCCACCGCCATGCCCAGCGCGGCACTGATCGATGTGCTCGAATGCGCCGTTCCGAACGTGTCGTATTCGCTCTCCTCTCTGCGCGGAAATCCGGAGATGCCGCCCCACATCCTCAGCTTCTTCATGCCTTCGCGCCGCCCGGTCAGCACCTTGTGACCATAAGTCTGGTGTCCGACGTCCCACACGATGCGGTCGTGAGGCGTGTCGAAGACGTAGTGCAGCGCGATCGTGAGCTCGACCGTACCCAGGTTCGACGAAAGATGGCCGCCGGTCTGACTGACCGACTCGAGCAGGAAACGGCGCAGCTCCTCGGCGAGCCTCGGCAGCTGACTTCGTTCGAGCTGACGCAGCTCGTGAGGATAATTGATCGTATTCAGCAGCTCGTACATCAGAACCGTCTCAGCACGATGAAATCGGCGAGCTGGCGAAGCCGCAACGCGCCCTCCCCGAGCGGAGCCAGCGCGCGCAGCGCATCCTGCCGCAGCTCTTCCGCGAAAGCTTTGGAGTCGGTGAGTCCCAGCGCGCTCACGTAAGTCGGCTTGTTCTGCTGCGCGTCCTTACCTGCCGTTTTCCCCAGCGTGGCCGTCGGCGCTTCCGCATCGAGCACATCGTCGACCACCTGAAAGGCAAGACCGATGTGCTTCGCGAACGTGTCCACGGCAGTCAATGCCCTTTCATCCGCCTTCCCGCATTTCGCGCCGAGCAGTGCCGAGGCACGGATCAATGCGCCGGTCTTGTGTATGTGCATGAGCTCGAGCTCGGGCACGGACAGCTTCTTGCCGACGGACTCGAGATCGATCGCCTGTCCGCCCGCCATCCCGCGCGAGCCCGCCGCCGTCGCCAGCAGCTTGATCATGTCGAGCTGATCGGCGGGATCGTCGCTCAGGCGATACTCGCCCAGCAGCTGGAACGCGACGCTTTGAAGCGCGTCGCCGACGAGCAGCGCGGTCGCCTCGTCGTATTCCACGTGGCACGTAGGCTTGCCTCTGCGGAGCACATCGTCATCCATGCAGGGAAGGTCGTCGTGTACCAGCGAATACGCATGAATCAGCTCCACTGCGGCACCGGCAATGACCACCCGTTCCGGATCAGCGCGCGTCAGCTCTCCGGCGGCGAACGCGAGCAAAGGCCGCACGCGCTTGCCTGCGCCGAGCACCGCGTAGCGCATCGCGGCATGCAGGCGCGCCGGCGCGATGCGGGAGAGTGGCAGCACCTGCTCCAGCACAGCTTCAATGCGGGTTTGCCGGGCCGCGGCCCAGCTCTGGAAATCAGCGGGGTTCAATGGTTACTGCTCGGTCGTCCCGAAGCTTTTGAGCACGCTTTCTTCGAGGACTTTCACCTGCTGTTGCGCATCCTGCAAAGCAGCCTGGCAGAACTTTAGGAGCTCGGCGCCGCGTTTATAGGCGGCGAGAGACTGTTCGAGGGGCATCTGCCCCGCTTCCATGCTGGCGACGATCTTTTCGAGCTCAGTCAGAGCCGATTCGAACGTTGCGGGATCGTGGCTCTTGGCGGCAACGGCCATGTCGCATCCTGACAAACCGAAAGATTAGCGCGATCAGTAGCTTGCGGTCAAACTTCGTCGGCGTGCAGATACCGGGACGCCTCGACCGGGCAATTGAAAAAGCGCGCGGATGCGAACACTATTGGCCGCTCGTCCCACTCGCAGGAACTCAGTCAGGCACTCTCAGATGCACGCAACGCTCTCGCGCCTCGCGAAAACCGATTTCCCCCCGATACGCCGCCGCCGGCTCGAGACGCTCCAGGTGAATCTCGGCTACAAGTGCAACCAGAGCTGCGTTCATTGCCACGTGAACGCCGGGCCGACGCGCACTGAGCAGATGTCGCGCGGCACGATGGAAGCCGTGCTCGCATTCCTGACGGCGTCCGGTGTTTCCACGCTGGATGTCACCGGCGGCGCGCCTGAGCTCAATCCGCATTTCAGGGAGCTCGTCGAGCGCGCGCGCAGCTTCGGTATCCATGTCATGGACCGCTGCAATCTCACCGTGATGGAGCAGCCAGGACAGGAAGACCTTCCGGAATTCCTGGCCCGGCATGGGGTAGAGGTGGTCGCATCGCTGCCTTGCTACCTGGGGGAAAACGTCGATCGGCAGCGCGGAAAGGGCGTATTCGAAGCGAGTATAAGATCGCTTCGCCGGCTCAACGCGCTCGGCTATGGAAGCGCCGCGGGCACACTCAAGCTGAACCTCGTCTATAACCCGCAAGGCCCCGTGCTGCCGCCCGCCCAGGACAAGCTCGAACAGGACTACCGGCGGCATCTCAAGGATCTCTACGGCGTCAGTTTCGACCACCTGTACGTGCTGACGAATATGCCCATACAACGGTTCGGGAGCACACTCGTTTCCAAAGGACAGTTCGACGAGTATCTGGCGCTGCTGAAAAGCGCGTACCAACCGCAGAATCTAGAGAACGTAATGTGCAGGTCCCTGATTTCGATCGACTGGCGCGGCTTTGCGTACGACTGCGACTTCAACCAGATGCTCGGGTTACCGATGCAGTGGGACGGGAAACGCACGACACACGTACGAGAGCTCGTGCATACCGACCTGAACGGCAATGGCATCGTCGTCAGAGCGCACTGCTACGGCTGCACGGCGGGACAGGGATCGAGCTGCGGCGGGGCACTCGCCTGACCGCAAACGCGCCCCGCACGCGTGCCCCTGCGACGGAACGGGCAGCGCGGTCGCTCTCGATCATCATCCCGTGCTTGAACGAGGAGGAACGCATCGCGCACACGCTCGACGCGCTGACGCCGATGCGGGCGCGCGGCAGCGAAGTGCTCGTCGTCGATGGCGGCAGCACCGACGCAACAGTAATTCGTGCGCAGAGTGGGGCTGATATCGTGCTGAGTGCGCCCCGCGGCCGGGCCGCACAGATGAACGCCGGCGCGGGGCACGCGCGCGGCGACGTGCTTCTGTTTTTGCACGCCGACACGCGGCTCCCGGCGGACGCGGATGTGCTCGTACTCGACGCTTTGGCGGCAACGGGCAGAATGTGGGGCCGGTTCGATGTCTCCATCGAAGGCCAGCATCCGTTGCTGCCCATCGTCGCGGCAGCGATGAACCTGCGATCCCGGTGGACCGGCATCGCAACCGGCGACCAGGCGATATTCGTGAAACGCGTGTTGTTCGATCGGATCGGCGGCTATCCCGGAATCGCCTTGATGGAAGACATCGCGCTCACTGCGGCGCTCAGGAAACTTAGCGCACCGCTCTGCATCTCGCGCAAAGCGATCACGTCGGGCCGCCGCTGGGAGAAACACGGACTTCTTCGCACCATCCTGCTCATGTGGCGCCTGCGGCTCGCATACAGTCTCGGGGCGGACCCGAACGAGCTTGCTTTGCGGTATGCCGCGCGCAAGTAACAGCCGATGCGTGCTCGTGTTCGCAAAAGCGCCGCGGCCGGGCTTCGCCAAAACGCGTCTGATACCGGCGCTCGGCGCAGAAGGTGCTGCGGCGCTTCACGCCCGTCTTATCAAGCACACGCTGCAGAGCGTAAGGCAGGCGGGCTTCGGCACGATCGAGCTGCACGGCACACCCGCGGACGATGATTTTCTTCGCTATTGTGCCGCCCGCTATGGTGCCGATCTCCTCGCGCAGTGCGACGGCGATCTTGGCGGCCGGATGCACACAGCACTGGCTGGTTGCCTCGCGCGAAGCGCTTCGGTCCTCCTCATCGGGACCGATTGCCCGGCGTTGGGCCCGCGCGAATTGAGGCGAGCCTGCCGGCTGCTCGAAAGCGGAGTCGACGCGGTATTTGCACCCACCGAGGACGGCGGCTACGCATTGGTAGGACTCACGCGCTGCGATTCGCGGCTTTTCGAGGCGGTAGCGTGGGGAACGAGCTCGGTCATGACGCAAACCCGGGAGCGCCTGCGCGCGCTTCGATGGAGCTGGAGCGAGCTCGACGTGTTGTGGGACGTTGACACGCCCCAAGACTACGAACGCCTGCTCGCGAGCCGTTTGCTCTAGGTTCGGTTCTCACCCGGCGGGCCACCCACGCGGACGGCCCGGCGCCGAGGAACCTCTCCTCCCCCTGACTGTCTACACGCTCTTCGCAGCCCGGTTAACCCTGCGGCGCCTTCGCCGGCGCGGACTTTTTTATTGCCTTTTCAAGGTACTTAGGAAAAAATAGCGCCTCTTCCGCGGGCACCTGCCAACAAGAATTCCCTGCATGTCCGACCTCTCCGGCGTCTCCGTCTTCAGCAGTGCCCCTCCGCAGCTTTCGCCCGAGTGGTACTTCGATCCCGCCATTTTCGAGCTCGAGAAGCGTCTCCTGTTCGACCGCGGACCCGGCTACGTCGGACACGAGCTCATGGTCCCCAACGTGGGGGACTATCAGGCACTGGAATGGCTCGGCAACGCGAAAGCGCTGGTGCGAAACGAGCACACCGTCGAGCTGCTGTCGAATATCTGCAGGCACCGCCAGGCGGTGATGCTGAGAGGCCGTGGCACGGCGCGCAACATCGTGTGCCCGCTGCATCGCTGGACGTACGCGCTCGACGGGCGGCTGCTGGGCGCGCCGCACTTCGAGCAGAATCCCTGCCTCGACCTTGCCAAATCGAGACTCTCGTCGTGGAACGGGCTGCTATTTGCCGGACCGCGCAACGTGACCGCGGACCTGCAGCCGTCCGCCGCGGCCCGCGAGCTCGACTTTTCGGGCTTCATATTCGACCGGATCGAGGTGGACGAATACGCGTGTAACTGGAAGACCTTCATAGAGGTTTACCTCGAGGATTACCACGTCGAGCCATTTCACCCGGGGCTCGGCAACTTCGTGAACGTCGCCGACCTGAAATGGGAATTCGGGGAGTGGTACAGCGTGCAGACGTGCGGTGTGAAACGGGGCTTGAGCAAACCGGGTAGCGAGGTCTATCGCCGCTGGCACGAGCAGGTGCTGCGGTACGACGAAGGCCGGCAACCGGTGCACGGAGCGATCTGGCTCACGTATTTTCCGAACATCATGGTGGAGTGGTACCCGCATTCGCTCGTCGTCAGCACCCTCGTCCCGCGCGGACCGGAAGCGTGCACGAACGTCGTCGAGTTCTACTACCCGGAGGACATCGCGCTTTTCGAGCGAGAGTTCGTCGAAGCCGAACAGGCCGCCTATCGCGAAACGGCTGTCGAAGATGCCGAGATCATCGAGCGCATGACCGCCGGCCGCAGGGCGCTTCTGCAGCAGGGCCTCGTCGAAACCGGGCCGTACCAATCGCCGCTGGAAGACGGCATGCGCCACTTCCACGAGTTCGTGCGGCGGGAGATCGAGCCGCACTTGGGAGCCTCTCGACCTTAGTCTGACCGCCGCGGATGTACACGACGCTCATATCCGCCGAGGAACTCGCTCGTCATCTCGACGGTCCGCAATGGATCGTCTGCGACTGCCGTCACGATCTTGCAGACTACGAAGCGGGCAGGCGCGAGTACGCACGCGGCCACGTTCCTGGCGCGCGCTTTCTACAT
This sequence comes from Burkholderiales bacterium, assembly GCA_035650035.1. Taxonomy (GTDB): domain Bacteria; phylum Pseudomonadota; class Gammaproteobacteria; order Burkholderiales; family SG8-41; genus JAQGMV01. The sequence goes on from DASRIK010000458.1 coordinate 6,643, forward strand.
CTCGACGAAGATCTGTCGGGTCCGAAGACGGGCCTGAACGGCAGGCACCCGTTGCCTCACCCCGCCACGTTCGCGCTGCGCCTCGGGGCGCTCGGGATCGACAACGGCAAGCAGGTCGTGGCGTACGATGCGAGCGGCGGTTGTTACGCCGCGCGGCTGTGGTGGATGTTGCGGTGGGTGGGACATCGCGCAGTTGCAGTGCTCGATGGAGGTTGGCAGTCATGGCTCGCGCAGGATCGTCCCGTCAGCACCGCCGCCCCCACTCAGGTCCAGCCGGCGGCTTACGTGCTGCGCCCACACAAGGGACTCGCTGTCGACGCAGCCTATGTGGCAGCACGCCTCGCCGACTCCGCGACGGCGGTGGTGGATGCGCGCAGCCCCGATCGCTTTCGCGGCGAAAACGAAACGCTGGATCCGGTGGCGGGGCACATCCCGGGCGCGCTGAATCGTTTCTTCAGGTCCAATCTGGATGAAGCAGGACGCTTCAAGGCCCCGGAGGCTCTCAGGCACGAGTTCGCGACGCTTCTGCACGAGCGTGCGCCGGCCTCGGTTGTACATCAATGCGGTTCGGGTGTTACGGCGTGTCACAACGTGCTCGCAATGGAGCATGCGGGTCTCACGGGCTCGCGCCTCTACCCCGGCTCCTGGAGCGAGTGGGTCAGCGACCCGTCACGACCTGTTTCGCGGTGAGTCCCGCCGTTGCGGCTGAGTCGTTGCCGGCGTGAAGCGCCGCTATCACTGCGACGCTTACGACGACCAAAAGTCCCACTATTGCCACCGGAAGCGCTGCATGGGTGGACTGCCTGCCGCTGTAGGCTTCGATCAGCCTGCGCTTTTCGTGCGAAGTGACCATAGACTGCGAGTAACGGCAACCTGCATCAGTCGCTTGAGCGCATGCGCCATATCGCGCGCTCGCCCATGTCCAGCGTATCTTCCCAGGAGGTGGTCGCCTGCACCGGATATTGCTCGTGAAAAGGCTCTTCCGTCGCAGGTATCCGTACGACGGCAGGAGGCGGGCTCGCCACGGCATCGAGGGTCTGCGGCAGCGTCACAAGCAGAGGCGCCGCCACTGCGAGCAACACCAGCGCGATCAACAACACGATCGTCGGACGGCGGCCGTCCGCGTCCCGCATCGCACCCGCATTCGCATTCGAGTCCGTCGGCGCGATATGTAATGTGTATTTCGTCTTCATCGTCGGCTCCTTCCGGTGAGGTTCCATGCCGCGAGACTGGCGCTTCCCGCTCTTGCCAAGGAGAATTTTCCGCAAACGCGCTGAAGCGAAAATCCGGCAGAGCGCCTAGTACCAACGGCTTAGCCGAGCGGCCGCGGCGCGTGTACTCGCATTCGCGCCACGCCACGTTATAAGAGTGAAAAGCACGCGCGCGGCGTGCCGGCTTGGTGAAACGAACCGCGCAAACCAGGGGAGAGTCGTTTGAAAGTGATGCTGCTGGACGATCAGGGTATCGAGCTCACGGAACGGCAGGCACAGGTGCTCGTGCTGCTCGTGCAGGGTAAACCGAACAAGATCATTTCCCGCGAGCTCGGTCTTGCACCAGGCACCGTGAAGATCCACGTGACCGCTATACTGCGTAAACTGAAAGTATCGAATCGCACGCAAGCTGCGCTTGCTGCGAGCAGGTCTCACGCGCTAGCACGCGGCGGCGCATTGACAGCTGGAATCGCGTTCACGCCCTGATGTCGAGTACCGCACTGGCAGACGTCATACTCGTCGTGCATTTTGGGTTCGTCGCCTTCGTGATCGGCGGACTCGCCGCGATCTGGCTCGGCGCGGCGCTCGGGTGGCGATGGATACGCGGCGTCCGGTTTCGGGTTGCTCACCTCGCGGCCA
>DASRIK010000459.1:0-2259 GCA_035650035.1 Burkholderiales bacterium
GCGTGCGCCTGCACGTGGCACGACGCGCACGACGTCGTGTTGTTGGCCGACAGACGCGTGTCATAGAAGAGCACGCGTCCGAGCGTGGCGCCATCGTCGCTCAGCGGATTGTCAGGCGGCGTGTTGTCGTGTGTGCGCCCCGGTTGCGTAAAGTGCGCGGGCAGCTCGACAGCCGCGTAGCGATAGGGCGTGGCGGGAAGATTGAGAACTCTTTTGGCAGCTTGGCTCGACGGCGACAGTGCCGCTGCGCTCACGATCAACATCAGGACCAGAAGGGGACCGAAAAGAAAGCGAGTCATTCGGACCTCCGCGTGTTGTAAACGGGAACTTTGGACGCCTTCTGACGAGCGCGATCAGTTAATTATCGCCAGCTTAACCGGCGACCCCGCAATGCCCTGCGGACTCCTCGACAAACGCGAGGCAGCCGCCACGAAGTTTTCATACTCCTCGTCGTCGAGCAGGGCTTTCATCTTTGCGTAGAGGGTGGAGCCGGTCGGGTCCTCGAAATTGCTGGGCAGCTTGTTGCGACGGACTATGGCAAGCGCGCCTGCGTGCTTTGTTGCCGGGAGCTTGAGGTCTTTGATGACATCCGCCAAGCCCGCGGATCGGAGGGAACGAAAAGGAACTGGGGCACGCTCTATCCGTGCTGCACTCGCGAGGAAAAGAATTTCGTTCGAGTCAAGCCCCGCGTCCGCATTCCGGTCGCCGCGCGCGACGAGTTCCTGCATGCGTTCCGGCAGCTCGTGGCGCGATATCCGATGGTCCGCGTTGCTATCGAACGACATGAGCCGCTCGATCGCCGCGTGGGAAGGCTCGGGTGCCGGCAGCGGCGGCAAGGGTAAGGGCGGCTGCTCGGGAACGAGCAGCACCGAACGAAGGACCACGGGCGTCTGTGCGGCAGCCGCGCTCAGCGCCATCAGCATGGCTCCTGGCGTCACGACGATGCGTTTGACCCTCACGGCGTCGTCCTTAACGACGAATGGATTCGAGAATCTGGGATCGGTCAGCATTGTCCGATCGGTCAGCGTCTTCAGGAAGGCTATCAGCGCCGCTTTCTCTGATGGGGTGAATTTCAACGGGGCCACGGACGTGTAGTAGCCATGGTCTGGATCCGGAATCGGATTGTCGCTGTAGTGATCAATCAAGGCGTCGAGTGTCGCGAAGCGTCCGTCGTGAGCGTATGGGGCGGTCACTTCGACGTTGCGGAGCGAGGGGGACTTGAACGAACCAAAGTCCGTGGCTCGGAGCGTGACGTCGCCGACGCCGCCGTCTGCCGCCGGATTATCGGCTCGCAATCGAGTATTGACGGGTGCCGGGACGAAGAAATGCTCGTTCGCGGCTTTCATGTGGCAGGTCCCGCAGTTGCGCAGGAAGAGCGCCTTGCCGCGGTTCTCCTGCAGGGTGAAATTACCGAAGTCGTCCTGCGGCGACTGTGCGCGGGCCCGCCCCTCATCGTATCGGGACTGGTACGACATCATGGATCGGACGAACTGCGCGAGCGCCCTCCCGATTCGCTGCTCCGTAATCTGGCGATCGCCAAAGGCGCGCGCGAAGAGCGTGGGATACATCCCGTCGCGCGCGAACGTGTTGATGACCTGCGTCAGGTCCTGTCCCATCTCGATGCGGCTTTGGATGGGCAGTAGCACCATCTCTTCGAGGTTGCCAGCCCGTTCGTCCCAGAAGAATCGCGCGCGCTGGTAGTAGCGCACGTTGACGAGCGGCATCGCACGGCGATCCGTCAGGGCGCCGTGAAATCCCTTGCTGAAGGGCTTCGGGTCGGCAAACGCGTGCGCCTGCACGTGGCACGACGCGCACGACGTCGTGTTGTTGGCCGACAGACGCGTGTCATAGAAGAGCACGCGTCCGAGCGTGGCGCCATCGTCGCTCAGCGGATTGTCAGGCGGCGTGTTGTCGTGAGTCCGCCCTGGTTGCCCGAAGTGAGGAGGCAGCTCGACAGTCGCGTAGCGATACGGCGTGGCGGGAAGATTGAGGATTCTCTGGGCCGCCGGCCGCGCCAGCGACAGCGCGGCTGCGCTCACGACCAACATCAAAACCAGAAGGGGGCCAGCGAGAAAGCGAGCCATTCGGGCCTCCACGTGTCGTAACTCAGAGTTAGACACCGTGAAGGCCGAAATGGTCGGCTTTTTAGTTGATGGGGAATCCGCTACCCGTCTACTCGTGGCGCAATGCGGCGATCGGATCGATGCGCGCCGCGCGCTGCGCGGGAACGAAGCTCGCGATCAACCCCACCGCGAATAG
>DASRIK010000460.1:0-13717 GCA_035650035.1 Burkholderiales bacterium
GGCGCACACCACGCCGGAGGACCTCGGCAAGCTCGTACGCGAAGAAGTGGCGAAATGGGCAAAAGTCGTCGCAGACTCCGGCGCGCGGGTGGATTAGGTGCAGCTCCCGCAGCACAACCGTTACGACTACATTCCGCTGCCGGAACGTAAAGACTACGACTGGCCGGGCGGGAAGCGTCTCGCCTTTTGTCTTACGAACAATCTTGCGTGGAGCGCCTTCGGTAAAGGCCGAGGACACGACAATGCGAAGCACGGTGAGCCGCAGACACAGCGCAACTATTCCTGGCGCGATTACGGCAACCGCATCGGTGTGTGGCGGCTTTTCGATCTTGCTGACGAGCTTCGCATACCGCTCTGCCACAACACCAACAGCATCCTCTACGATTACGCGCCGCAGATTCTCGAGCGCATTCGCAGCCGCGGCGACGAGATCATCGCGCACGCCCGCACGAATTCGGAAAACCTGCACGACTTCCGATGGGAAGCAGATGAAGCGCGACTCATCCGCGAAGTAACCCGGACGTTTACGGAGCGCGAAGGCACGCCGCCGAAAGGGTGGCTGTCAGGCGGTTCGTACGAGAATCCGTGGACGGTGGATCTCATCAAGGAAGCCGGATACAGCTACATCTGCGACTGGCCCTGCGACGATCAGCCGTTCTGGATGCGCACGCGCTCAGGGCCGCTGCTGTCGGTTCCCTATCCGGTCGAGCTCAACGACTCGCCCCAGATCATCCATCGGCAGCATAGCGCGCGAGAGTTTTGCGACATGCTGGTCGACCAGTTCGAGGAGATGGTGGAGCAAAGCGAGAAGCATCCGCTCGTGTGCAATGTTTCGATCCATCCGCACACTTTCGGATATCCGTTTCGCCTGCGGCCGCTGCGCAACGCGTTGAAGCATTGCTTTGCGAGCAGGTTCATGGATCGCGTGTGGAAATGTCGGCCCGGAGATATTGCCGATTACTGCCGGAAGCTGCCTGCGGGAATCATTCCCGGGAGCTAAACAACAATCGACGTTCACCCGCCGCCTTAGTACTGCGCGCGCCGGTCCGTGCAACCCACATGCCGAACGCGCTGCGCTATTCCGCCTTGATCCCGGCCATTTTCACGACCTCGCCCCATTTCTTGAGCTCCGATTTGATGTAAGCCGTGAACTCCTCCGGAGTGGAAGGCGTAGGGACGGTGCCTTCGGACAGCATGCGATCCGTGACGTCCTTCTGCTTGAGGATGTCGACGATCTCCCTATTCAGGCGCTGCACGACCGGCGGCGGCATGTTGGCGGGGCCGATCATTCCACCCCACGCGTATGCCTCGTAGCCCGGCAAACCCATTTCTGCGATCGTCGGGAAGTCGGGCAGCGAAGGAATGCGCTGAGCGTTACCGATGCCGAGCGCCCGCACCCGGCCGCTGCGCACGTGAGGCAGGATGGTCGGAATGCTGCTGTAGGTGAGGTGCGCTTCACCCGCGAGTACCGCCACGACGGCCGGCGCCGTGCCTTTGTAGGGAATCGCGAGAATCTTCACTTTTGCGAGCGAATTGAAGAGCTCGCCCGCGAGATGACCCGAATTACCGGAGCCCGGATGCGAATAGGTGACCTGCCCCGGCTGTGCACGCGCCAGAGCGATCAGCTCTTTCACGTTCTTCACCGGCAGCGACGGGTGCGTCACGAGCAGGAGCGGGAAATTCACCATGTTCGCGATATGCGTGAAGTCGCGCACCGTGTCGTACGGCAGCTTCGCGTAAATGAAAGGGTTCACCGTCAGCGGTCCTGCCGATGCCGCGGCGATCGTGTAACCATCGGGCGGGGCGACCTTCAGCGCCTCGAGGCCGACGATGCCATTCGCACCGGCGCGATTGTCGATCGCGACCTGCTGGCCCAGGCGCTCGCTGAGCTTTTGCCCAACGATGCGCCCGATGAAATCCACGCCGCCGCCGGGCGGGAATGGCACGATCAGCCGGATCGGTTTGGCCGGATAGGCCTGTGCGTAGGCAGTAGTGGCCTGCGCTGCAAGAAGGGCTGCTGCGACAGCGGTGAAGAGCTTCAGAAACATCCTCATTCCATCCTCCGATACGATTTTTGTTCGAATCAGCAAAAACGGTCGCTCAATTCGCAGACGCTGTCAATTTTGGGATACGCTCCGGAGACTCACAGGAAGTCGGGGGACGCATGCTGAAAATCGGAGTCTTGCTCGGCGACGACATCGGCCTCGAAGTCGTGCCCGAAGCCGTGAAGGTCATGAAAGCCGCTGCGGCGCGAACCGGCCTCGAAATCGAATGGCGCCTGCTGCCGATCGGGCGGGCAGGGCACGAGCAGCACGGTCACACGATGCCGGAGTACACGGTAGCCGAGCTCGAAAAAACCGACGGCTGGCTCTGCGGCCCAATCGGCCACGGCGCGTATCCGCGGAACGACCCGACCTGGATCATGCCGCCTTTACGCAAGCGCTTCGAGCTCTACGCGAGCGTGAAGCCCGTGAAGTCGTATCCCAACATCAAGTCTCTCCACAAGGACGTCGACATCGTGTTCCTGCGGGAGGTCACCGAAGGCATGCAGTCGTCCGACACTGTCGTCGCCGGCACCGGCGAGTTTCGCCCCAACGACGAGATCACGATCGCTTCGCGCATCATCACGCGCAAAGGCTCGAACCGTGTCGCGCGTGCCGCGTTCGAGATCGCGCGCACGCGCAAGCGCAAGAAGGTGACGGCGGTGCACAAGGAACCCGTGTATCGCCTCGCGTGTGGCATGTTCGCCGAGGAGTGCCGTAAGGTCGCGAAGGAATACAGCGACGTGGAGTACGACGAGGCGCTCGTCGACGGTTTTTCGATGAAGCTGATGATGGACCCGTGCCGCTACGACGTCGTCGTCACCACGAATCAGTTCGGCGACATCCTCACGGATCAGGGAGCGGGGCTCGTCGGCGGTCTCGGGCTCGCGCCGGGGCTTTGCATCGGCGAACGCCAGGCCATGGCACAGGCGACTCACGGCTCGGCGCCGGACATCGCCGGAAAGAACATTGCCAATCCTTACGCGCTCATCATGTCCGGCGCCATGCTGCTCGAGTGGATCGGCCGCAAGCGTGGTGAAGAGCGGGCAATGCTTGCAGCCGAGCGCATCGACGCCGCCGTCGAGCGCGTGATCGCCGGGTCGAAAGCGCTTACGCCCGACCTGGGCGGCTCCGCCGGCACGACCGCGATGGGGGACGCGATCGCAGCAGCGGTATAGACGCCGCTTACTTCTTGGCCGACGCGCCGACCTTGATCTCGTTCTTCACGGACGAAACGCCGGATGTGCTCTTTGCGATCGAAACCGCTTTATCCGCTTCTTCCCTGCTCTTGGCGTTTCCGGAAAGCGTCACGACGCCCTTATTCGTGTCCACGCTGATGCCGAGCGCGCTCACCGCCTTGTCCCTGGCGAATTCAGCCTTGATCCTGCTCGTGACCGTCGTGTCGTCGGCGACTTCCTTTACCCGCGGGATCATCCCGTCTTTCTTTTCGGCCGGCTTGTCGGCTGCGTGAGTCGTTAAGGGTCCGAGCGCAAGTCCAATCACGACGAAAGCCATCGCACAGCGGAATTTCATGGATTCTCCTTTCGAAAACAGGATGCGGCCGCGCTCAGGGTCGACGCCGCCAGGCCTCTCCCGGTTGACGTCTCAGGGCAGCGCCACCGCCGCGAGAATCGTGCGTTCGTTTTTGATGTCATATCGGCCAGGCCAACGGTGTGCCCGCATGTCTCGCGACGCGCGGCAAAACTAAACGGTCGCTACTTCCACCGTGTTGCCGGACTCGAGCGCTTTCACGATGGCCTCGAATGCAGCGACGGTCGCCAACATGTCGTCGGACGAAACGGGAAACTCCCGATAGCCTTCGATGGCATCCGCGAAGACTTCGAGCTCGTACCGGAGCGCATCGACCGGCTCGAAGCATCGTACTTCCGGCGCTACGTTGCCGCGGTGTACGACGAGCTCGTGCTCGCCACGCGATTCGGCGGATGCTTTATCGCCGAAGACGTGAACGCGCCAGTAGAAGGGCGAGGCCCGTACGGTTGCCATCATGCCACTCGCTCCGTTCGTGAATTCCACCAGCACGCTTGCGACGTCGCGCGGTACCGGCGGCGGTTTACGCACCGTAAGCTGCGCGCGCACGCGGCGGACCGGCCCGAGCGTATTGAGGAACGCGTCGAGAATATGGAGCCCCGCGCCCGTCATGCCGCCGCCTGGCGACTCCGCCGGAGAGTCGCGCCACGTTCCCGCGGTGTTGTCCGAGTGCTGGTTGCTGAAGTGTCCTTCGATGTGCAGGATCTCGCCGAGCTCGCCCGACGCCGCGACATGCTTCAGCGCCTGCATCGACGGCCACAGCCGCCGGTTGTGACCGACGCCGAGCACGACACCGGCGCGCCGGCATGTGTCGATCATCGCTTTCGCATCGGCTGTCGTGAGCGCGAGCGGCTTTTCGCAAAAAACCTGTTTGCCTGCGCGGGCGCTTGCCTCGACCATCGGCCGGTGCAGCGAATGCGGCGTCGTCAGCACGACCGCCTTGATGCGCGGATCGGCGAGAACGTCGGTGAGATCGCTGCAGAGCGGCAGCTCGTGTTTCGCCGCGAAGTCGCGCAGTTTCTCCGGCGCTGCGTCCACACCCCGCACGAAGCGGATACGCTCGCTTTTCCCCTGTATCGATTCGACGAAGTTCTTGCCCCATCGTCCGATGCCCACGATCGCGGCGTCTATCATCTGTGCACCCGCTCCGTCCGTTGCTGATTATCTATGTAGCGCCGCGAGGCGCCTGGAGGGTCGCGGTGCATCGCCGCAGTCAGCGTGGCGATGCAGCGCATTGTAAGTGTTATTTCCGCTCGCGAATCGCTTCGATGACGGCCGAGCTGTCGCGCTCGGGTCCGCCCAGCTCGACGGTCGCAGCAAGCAGCGCGGTATTGATTTCCATGAGCGGCAGCGGCTGCCCGACCCGGCGTGCTTCCTCGAGGATGAGACGGGCGTCCTTCAACGTTTGCGCGATGTGCGACTGCGGCGAGTAATCGCCCTGGATCATTTTTTCGCCTTTGGTTTCCATGACGTCGGACCGCGCGGGCGACGCAGAAAGTATTTTCAGGAAAGCCGCAGGATCGAGCCCGAGCCGCGCGGCGAACACCAGGCCTTCCGCGAGCGCCGAGCGGTTCAACTGCAGCACGAGGTTGATCGCGAGCTTTGCGCGTGCGGCGTCGCCGGGATGGCCGACTGCGAAGCGTCGAGGGCAGATTGCGTCCATCACCTGCTCGACGCCGGCAATCGCGTCGGCATCGCCCGCAACGAGCGCAATCGCCTCGCCACGTTGAAGTTGTTCGCTGTTACCGACGATCGGGAATTCGATCAGGCTCACGGCTGCATTGGCCGCCCGCCGCGCAAGTGTCGCAAGCGCGTCGGGTTCACAGGTGCTCGTGCAAAGCGCCGCGAGAGGGGCGCCGTCCGTGGCTTCGACCAGACCGCCGGGACCTTCGACGACGTCGATCACCTGTTCTGTATCGAATACTGCGATCACGATCGACGAAGCGCTTCGGCCGACTTCCACGATCGAGGGCTTAAGGTGTCCGCCGCCACGAGCGGCGAAGCGGTCCCTCTTCCAGGCATTCACGTCGTAGCCCACGACGTCGTAGCCAGCCGCGTTCAGCCGCTCGGCAACCGCAGTACCGACAAATCCGAGGCCTATGATACCGACAGCGGCTTTCCGTTCGTGCGCGGTCATCGCTTCGTCAGAACGCGAGTGCACGCAGCCCAGGCTGCGTGCGAGCTATGGTTCGATAGCGTCGGCGCTACAGGTCGACCCGGGACGCCGTCCATGGGCCGCTCGTGGTGCCTTTCGTGCGGCCCAGCATCGTGTCCCCTTTGACTTGCCCCACGTAGGTCACGCCCCCCACGGCAAAAGTGATCTGATCGCCATTCATCCGGCCGTTCGTGATCGGTACCTTCTTACCGCCGCTCGAAAGCGTGCCGGAGATCACCTGGAACTTCTGCTCGAGCGCAAGCTCGCCTTGCGGAAGCTTCCACGTGCCCGCGACTTTCGCCGGCACGATGAAGAGCAGCGCCGTGCACCAGCTTCCGCAATCGCCTTCGATGCGCTCGGTCCGGTCCGGTTCCCAGCCGTCGATGCCAAACGCGTTCGCGACGATGCGACTTCCCGGCTTCAGTGCGAGGAACTTCGGCGTGAGCCGGCGCATGTTCTCGGGAAGAAGAAACAACGCCATCACAGTGGCCTGTGAAATGTCGGCTTCGTACATGTCGCCCTGGACGAAAGTCGCTTTGTCCGAAACGCCTGCCTTTTCGGCCGTGCGTCTCGAGAGCTCCACCATGTCCGGGTTGTATTCCACGCCCGTTGCCCGAGCGCCACGCTTTGCGGCGGCTATGATGTTGCGCCCGTCACCCGACCCGAGATCCATCACGTAATCCTGCGGCGTCACCTTTGCGAGGTCGAGCATTTTCTCGACGAGGCTGTACGGAGTGGGCACCCAGACGACGTCCTTGCCTTCCTGGCCGACGACCGGCTCGAATGGCCTGTCCGTCGCATCCGCCGCGAAGCTCGCGGCGGCCGACCAGACGAAGCACAAAGCGACAAGGGACTGAAATACACGACGTGTAAGATTCAAGCGGGGCCTCCGGATTCGTAACGTAATCGGTGTACGACATAGGATAGAGCACCGAGGGCCAGAATAACCACTCCGTGTCGCGTCTGTCACTCGCCCCGTATGCCGGCCTGCTTGATGACGCGGCCCCACTGCTCCTGCTCGGCGCGGACATGCGCCGCGAACTCCGCGGGCGAGCTGCCGACCGGCTCCGAACCTTCGCCGGCGAGGCGCTTGACCACATCCGGGGAATGCATCGCCGCGTGAGTGTCTTTCGCAATGCGATCGATGATCGGCTTCGGTGTTTTCGCAGGCGCGACGAGGCCGTACCAGTTGACGACGACCATCCCTTTCACGCCGGCCTCGGCAAAGGTCGGCATATCCGCCATCGCCGCCACGCGTTTTGCCGGCGTCACGGCGAGCGGCCGCAGCCGCCCCGCCTGGACATGCGGGACCGATGAAATGATGGTCGGAAAGCCCACCTGAATGCGCCCGCTCACCATGTCCGTATACGCGGCGCCCATGCCCTTGTAGGGGATGTGGATCATCTTCGTGCCGGTCGCGATCTGGAAAAGCTCACCCGCCATATGTATGGGGCTGCCAATGCCCGACGAGCTGAAGTTGAGCTTGCTTGGGTTCGCTTTTAGATGCTGCACGAGCTCCAGCACGGACTTGGCGGGTATCGAAGGATGAATGGTCATCACGTAGCCCTGCGCCGTCACCTGCGAGACTGCCGCGAAATCGCGCGCCAGGTCGAAACGCGACTTGTAGAGCAGCGGATGGATGATCGGCGTGAGACTGGACATCATCAGCGTGTGGCCGTCGGGCGCTGACGACGCGAGTATTTCGAGCGCGACCGCGCTCCCGGCGCCCGGCCGATTGTCGACCACCACTGTCTGGCCGAAGCTGTCCCCGAGCTTCTGCGCAAGCCCGCGGGCGACTGTGTCCATGCCGCCGCCGGGCGACAGAGGCACGAGAATACGGACTGGCCGGTTCGGAAACGTCTGAGCCTGCGCGGCATCCGCGAGCGCAAACGTCAGCAGGAGCAGTGACCAAGACATCAGGCAGCGTCGGGTTTTCATAGAGGCCTCCTCGTAACTGTCAGGCGCGTGTCGCAATGGGCGCATCGTCCGTGCCCGCTTCCGCGACCGGCTGAACGTGTGTTTCGTCGTCTCGCGCATCTTCCGGCAGCTGCGCTTCGGTTTCGGTCTCGACGATATCGCGCGGCAGGAATCCACCGGACTGGTGCCGCCACAGTTTTGCATAATGGCCATTCAGGCGCAGCAGCTCGTCGTGCGAGCCCTGCTCCACGATGCGGCCTTCATCGAGGACGATCAGGCGGTCCATCCGCGCGATCGTGGAGAGGCGGTGCGCGATCGCGATGACGGTCTTGCCTTCCATCAATCCGACGAGCTGCTCCTGGATTGCGAGTTCCGCTTCGCTGTCGAGCGCCGAGGTCGCCTCGTCGAGCACGAGAATGGGCGCGTCTTTCAGCACGACTCTCGCGATCGCGATTCGCTGCCGTTGCCCGCCGGAGAGCTTCACGCCGCGCTCGCCGACGTGTGCGTCGTAGCCGGTGCGGTCTTTCCAGTCGCACAGCCCCATGATGAACTCGTGCGCCTGCGCCTTGTCCGCTGCGGCGCGCACCTCGGCATCCGTTGCGGCAGGGCGGCTGTAACGGATGTTCGCAGCGATGGAACGATGCAGGAGCGACGTGTCCTGCGTCACGACGCCGATCGCAGCGCGCAGACTCTCCTGCGAGACACCGGCGATGTCCTGGCCGTCGATCAGGATTCTCCCGTGCTCAGGCTCGTAGAAACGCAGCAGCAGATTCACGAGACTGGATTTGCCTGCGCCCGAGCGGCCGACCAGGCCGACACGCTCGCCGGGACGCATCGTGAAATCGAGCTCGTCCAGCACCAGCGCTGCATCGCTTCGCCCGTAACTGAACGAAACACGATCGAAGCGAATCTCGCCGCGTTTTACGACGAGCTCGACTGCATGCGGTCTGTCGACGCCGCTCAGAGGGATCGCAATCGTCTGCATGCCTTCCTGTACGACGCCGATATTTTCGAAGATCTCCGCGACTTCCCAGCTCACCCAACCCGCGGCATTGACGATTTGCCACGCGAGCGGCAACGCCGTTGCGACGACTCCGGCGGAAAGCGTGCCGTTCGCCCACAGCCAGATGCCCACGGTCGCAGTGCTCGTGAGCAGCGCCGCGTTCATCGCCGCGAGCCAGAACATGAACTGCGAAATGACGCGCGTGTGCGCGCTCATCGCGTCCTGATGCTCGTCGAGCACTTCGCGCACGTACGCGTCCTCGTCGGCAAGCCGGGCGAAAAGCTTTACCGTGAGGATGTTCGTGTAGCTGTCGACGATGCGGCCGAGGACGTGAGACCGCGCTTCGGAGCTCACTTTCGCGAGATCGCGCATGCGCGGCACGAAATGGCGCAGGAACAGGATGTAGCCGAGAAACCACAGCGCCGTCGGCACCGCGAGCCGCCAGTCGGACAGGGCCATCAGGAATAGCGCGGTGACGCCATAAGCGCAGATGTAGAAGATGCCGCGTATGCTCGACATCACGCTTTCACGCAGGGCATTCGCCGTCTGCATGACCCGGCTCGCGATGCGTCCGGCGAAATCGTTCTGGAAAAACGAGAGGCTCTGGCGCACGACGTGCCAGTGGCTTTGCCAGCGAATCATGCTGGTGACGCCAGGCATGAGTGCGTTCTGGCGAATGGCGACGTCGGTGAGAATGAGGAGCGGCCTCGCGATCAATATGAGCGCGATCATCCCGCCCAGCATGGGCGCATTCGCCGCGAGCGCAGCATACCGGTCCGGCGCTTCCATGAGCGAAACGAGCTTACCGATGAAAAGTGGAATCGCGGTATCGATGAGCGCGACCGCAAGGCTGGTCACGAACATCGCGGCGTACCAGCCTTTCGTTTGCTTCACGAAATGCCAGTAAAAAGCGGCGAGCGTCGAAGGCGGCGCACCGGGTCCGACCGTGGCGGTGCCGCGGATGCGCGATTGCAGGTAGCGGAACATCAGGAAAACGGGCGGGGAAACCGGCGAAACCGCCACTTTAGCCGATCTCGACCGCGGATTCGGTATGGGCTAAGGTTCAGCCCTCGGAAAACGCAGGGAGGAAAGTCGTGGCATTGAAGTTATCGGTTGTCGCTCGAAGCAAAGACAAGATGAAAAGCCGGCTCGCCTTGTCGACGATGGTCGTGCTGCTCTCGCTCACTGCAGCGGGCGCGGTGTCGGCGCAGACGCCGTATCCGTCGCGGCCGATCCGGTTCATCGTCCCATTCCCGCCCGGTGGCGGCACCGACATACTCTCGCGCCTCGTCGCGGTGAAGCTCACGGAGAGAGCGGGCTGGCAGGTCGTCGTCGACAATCGTTCCGGTGCGGCTGGGAGCATCGGTCTTGATGCCGCGGCCAAGGCCACGCCCGACGGCTACACCATGGTGATGGGGCAGACGAGCAACCTCACGATCAACCCGTCGCTGTACGCGAAGCTCCCCTACGACTCGGTGCGCGATTTCACGCCGATCTCTGTCGTCGCGTCGTCTCCGATCGCGCTGATGGTAGTCTCGAAATCACCCTATAAAACGCTCGGCGACTTCGTGACGGCGGCGAAGTCGAAACCGGGCGAGCTCACCTACGCCACGACGGGCAACGGCACAGTGGGGCATCTCAGCGCAGAGATTTTTCAGCGCGTGGCGGGGGTGAAGCTCGTGCACGTGCCTTACAAGGGATCTGCACAAGCCTTCCCGGATCTCCTCGGCGGCCGCGTGCACTGCTTTCTCGCCTCGCTCGAAACCGCGATACCTCAGATGAAAGCCGGTCAGATCAGAACGCTCGCGATCACGTCGGCTCAGCGTGTGCCTGCCTTCCCCGATCTGCCTACCGTCGCCGAATCCGGCCACAAAGGATTCGAGACCGCGACATGGTTCGGTATTCTCGTGCCGAAAGGTGTCCCGCAGCCGATCGTGTCGCGGCTTTCGGCTGAAATCACGAAAGCGCTCGAGTCGTCCGACGTGAAGGAGCGCATGGCCGCGAACGGCGGCGCAACCATTCAGCCGGGTCCAGCGGCGTTCGACGCGCTCATACGCAACGAGCTCGCGAAGTGGGGCCGCGTCATCAAAGAGGCCGGCGTGAAAGTCGATTGACCGGCGCCCGGGCCGAGTTTTCAGGAGCAGCGTGTCGTGCGTTCTTCATCGCTTCATTGCATCACCTTCGTCCTGCTGACTGGCGGATCGATCGCCGCTTTCGCGGCCGAGCGGCCACAGGCCGACATTCAGAAATACCCGGAGCGACCGGTCCGTTTGATCGATCCCTACGCACCGGGCGGGGGCTCGGGACTCGTTGCGCGGATGCTCAGCGCAAAGCTCCCGGAGACATGGGGCAAGCAGGTGGTCGTCGACAACCGCCCCGGTGCTGCGGCCGCGATCGGCACCGAGATCTGCGCGCGAGCTGCACCCGACGGCTATACGCTCTGCATGGGCACGAGCGGCTCGATCGCGATCAGCCCCAATATGAACAAGGTGCCGTACGACCCGGTCACGGATCTCATCGCGATTACCCAGACGAGCGCGCAATCGATGCTCGTCGTCCTTCATCCATCCGTGCCGATCAACTCCGTGAAAGAGCTGATCGCATTTGCGAGGGCGCAGCCGAACAAGCTCGTTTACGCATCTTCGGGCACCGGCGGCTCAGGTCATCTCGCGGTGGAGCTTTTTCAGGCGCTTACGAGGGTGGCGATGACGCACGTGCCGTACAAGGGGAACGGCCCCGCCGTGCTCGCGCTCGTGAGCGGCGAGGCGCAACTCGGATTCAACAATATCCTCGCGGTGCTTCCACACGTTCAGAGCGGCAAGTTGAAGGCGATCGCGGTAACCAGCACGAAACGTGCGCCGACGGTGCCCAACCTGCCTACGCTTGCCGAAGCCGGTGTGACGGGCTACGAGGCGACCTCGTGGAACGGCGTGTTCGCGCCGGCGAAGACACCGCGGCCGCTCATCAACAAGTTTCATGCGGATATCGTGAAAGTCCTGAGGACACCTGACGTGCGCGACAAACTGATTGCCGCTGGGTCGGATCCCGTAGGAAGCACGCCCGAGGAGTTTGCCGCGTATGTGAAAGCCGAGCTCGCGCGATGGGGCAAAGTGATCCGCGAGAACAACATCCGAAGCGAATAAGAGCCTCGGACCTGGCCCCACATGACGCTTAAGAAAATCGTGTCCGGCGGCCAGACCGGCGTCGACCGCGGCGCTCTCGATGCCGCGCTCGAAGCCGCATTTCCGTGCGGCGGCTGGTGTCCGAAAGGCCGCAAAGCCGAAGACGGGATCATCCCGCAGCACTACCCTCTCAGCGAAATGCCCGGCCCGAGCTATCGGGCGCGTACTCGACGGAACGTGACGGATTCCGACGGGACGCTGGTGCTCTTCTTCGGCGAGCTCTCGGGTGGGACGCTCGAAACGTTACGCATTGCAGAGCAGCTCGGAAAACCGGTGCTCACGATCGATTGCGCGGCGAAGCCGGCTGCGGATGCCGCCGTCGAAGTCGGAGCCTTCGTGCGGCTGCACGAGATCGCAACGCTCAATGTCGCCGGCCCCCGGGAAAGCACGCATGTGGCTGGACGCGCTTACGCACGAAGTCTGATTTCAGCGGTCTTGAGAATGCAGCTGGTGTCGTGATTCACAAGTCCGCTCGGCATTCGTCTGAGCACCAGGCCGCCACGACACCGGATAATAGCGCGTTGCGCGCCAGAGGCGACCCGCCGCGATAGTGGCGGCGCCGGACAGGGGGCGAGATGGCCGCGCCCAGCCCGTGCACCTGCTGCTTAGTACGAATTTGCGATTCGGACGCGAGCCCGGCCTCGGTTGTGCGAGCTATTTCACATCCAGATTCGCTGTCTTGACGATGTCACCCATCCGCTTCGCTTCGCTCACGCGGAACGCGTCGAGCTCGGTGCGGGAGCCGCCGACGATGTCGATGCCGAGTACTTTCAGTTGCTCGCCGAATTCGGGTTCCTTGACGACTTTAACCACCTCCGCGCTGACTTTTTCCAGGACCGCTCGCGGCGTGCCCATCGGCGCGATGATGCTGTACCACCCGAAATTCTCGAAGCCGGGCACGGTGTCGGCGATCGGGGGAACGTCGGGGAGCAGGGGCGCGCGTTTCGTGCTGGTCACGCCGATCGGTCTCACGCGTCCGCCCTGCACCATCGGGAGCGCCGCGGGGACGACTGCGAACGTCGTGTGGATCTCCCGTCCGGCGACGTCCGCCAGGGCTTGCGCAATGCCTTTGTATGGCACGTGCAGCATCTGCGTGCCCGCCATGTGGAGGAAGTAGACCATGCACAGGTGCTCGCCCCCGCCCGCGCCAGCCGAGCCGTGGCGCAATTGCGTTTTCTTCGCGAGCTGGATCAGCTCCCCGACGGATTTCGCGGACACCTGCGGATTTACTACGAGCACGTACGGTACCGTACCGATCAACGCGATCGACGCGAAATCTCTCTCGAGATCGAACTTGAGATCCTTGTACACCTTGGTCGCGATTAAAAGCTGCGAGGTCATCATGAGCCACGTGTAACCGTCGGCTGTTGCGCGCGCGACGATCTCCGCGCTGAGTGCGCCGGCCACCCCCGGCCGCGCATCCACGACGATCCGCTGGTTCCACGATTTGTAGAGTCGTTCCGAGAGCACGCGCGCAATGATGTCCGGCCCGGAGCCCGGTGCACTACCAATGACAAGTCGGACAGGTCGCTCGGGATAGCCTGCGGGCTGTGCCGCGTGCACGGGTGCCGCAAGCGCAAGTAGCACGATGGCAAACAGATTCGATCTGCGCATTGAGCCCTCCTCCGACCGGAGTCGTTCGGCTAATGGCTAGAACCGGTACTCCGGGCCGTCTACGTACTTGAAACGTTCGAACGCATCCTCGCGCAACGTAAAGCCGAGCCCCGGCCGATCCGGCGCGTGAACAGTGCCGTCCGGACGAATGTCGAACGGTTTTTCGAAGAGCTCGTACATCATGGGCATATACCCCTGGCTGACTTCGAGTATGTGACAGTTCGCGGCCGCCATCGCGACGTGTATGCTCGCCGCG
>DASRIK010000461.1:0-4011 GCA_035650035.1 Burkholderiales bacterium
AGTAGATCGTATCCGGCGCAGCACCTTTCTCGAGCTTCGGCAAACCCTCGAGGTCGGGGATGAACGGCTCGCGCGTGGCGCCGGGCGGTTTGCCGGGGAGCGGCATGCGCCCGAAAGCCTTGTCGCCGCGTATGCGTGCGCCCTGCTCCGCCGCGTAGTCATCCGAAAGCAGCCCCGAGACAGGGACATCGACGAAGCGCGGATCGCCGACGTAACCCTCGCGATCGGCAAACGCGAGGCTGAGCGCTTCGGCCACGTGATGCACGTACGCGGGCGAGTTGTGTCCGAGCGCCTGCAGGTCGATGCGTTCGAGTATCTTCATCGTCTCGAGCAGCGATATGCCCTGGCACCACACGTCGCAGCTGTGCACCTCGAAGCCCTTGAAGCGGCAGTGGATGCTGGGCTCGATCGGCGCGTTGAATCCCGCGAGATCTTCCTTCGTAACCAGCCCGCCGTTGTCACGGTGGAAAGCGGCGATGCTCTCCGCAATCGGGCCCTTGTAATAGTAATCATGGGCTGCGCGAAGCTTGGCAACGCGGTCGCCGCGCGAGCGCCTTTCCGCTTCCATCATGCCCGCGATGGATTCCGCGAGTTTCTCCTGCCTGAAAATCTGGCCCACCTGGGGCGGCTCTCCGCCCGGCAGATACACCGCCGCGCTCGATGGCCAGCGGCGATACTTCTCGTGATTTTTTTCGAGATGCCGCACGAAAACGGGATACGCGGCGAAACCGTCTCGCGCAAGCTCGTAAGCGGCAGTCGCCGCCTCCTCGAAAGAAATCGTGCCGAACTGGCTGAGCGCAGCGATATGCGTCGCCGGCGCGGCAGGCATGACGGTGCGCATGATGCCTTCCGGGATCGCGCCCCCGCCGGCGCTGCGCAGCCGCTCGACATCCGTCGCGGCGGGCCAGTAGCCCAGCCCTGCGATGCTCTGCACCTTGCGCTCTTTGCGGCGGTAGACGAGCGTGGGCGCGACGCCCGAGAAGCTCACGATGTCCGGCTGTACGACCGCGAGCGCCATCGCGGCCGCAACGCCTGCATCGACGGCGTTCCCGCCGCGGTCGAGTATCCGCATTGCGGCTGCAGCCGGCAGATAGTGACCGCAGGCGACGGCGTAACGCTTGCCGATGAGCGTCGGCCGCCAGCTTTGACGTGACGGGGTCGGTGTGCGTTGCATAGCCAGCTCCTCGTCGATCGAAGAGGCGAAGTGGAAAAGTATATTGCAAGTACAATCCAGCGGCCTCGCTCATCACGCGTCACTCGTCCCCGTCACTCGTCGCACACCCGTCACTTGTCACGGCTTTTGAATGGCACAAGACACCCTCTTCCACATTCTGCGGCGTCAGCCCTGGTGGATCTCGATACTCGTCGCGATCGTCATCTTCTGGATCGCGTACGCGATCTTTCCGCCGGTCGCCCCATTCATCGCGCTGCCGTTCGTGCTGCTCGCCCTCTACATCGCCATCGTGCAGTGGCGTCGCGGCACGCCGGGCGATGTCGGCGCACGGCTCGCGGAGCTTCGCGCAATGTCGTGGGAAACGTTCAGCGCAGCTGTCGCCGACGCCTATCGAAACAAAGGCTACGCAGTCTCGCCTTCGGAAGGTCGCGGCTACGACTTCAAGCTCACGAAACAAGGCGAGGTCATCCTGCTGCAGTGCCGCCGGTGGAAAGTGAACCAGGTCGGAGCTGCGCCCGTGCGCGAGCTTGCCGAAGCGGTCGATCGCGCGGATGCGCGGCGGGGGATATGCATTGCTGCAGGTGACTTTTCAGCGCCGGCACGCGCGATCGCTGCTGGTGAGCCCGTCACGCTGCTCTCCGGATCCGAGCTCGTGGAGCTCGTCCGCGTGCGAAAAAAGAAAAATGCCTGAACGCACGCGGGCCAACTGTCGGGTACAAGCGACTCGCTAAAACGATGTACCGTCAGTACCCTACGGCGTCCGGTGATTCCGGACGTCGCTGGCGAGCGACGATCTTCCGGATTATGGAGTGACACCAGAAATCTAAGTGTCTGATAAATAGGACTTCTTCATTGTGGCACAGCTTGTGCTCTTAGATCGGCATTCTGCTTCCCTGAAGCGGATTACCCTCCCCTGTTTCCCCCGGCCCGAAAGGCCGGGGTTTTTTTTGCGCGGTCAGTATGCAGCGACGCCGCCGTCGCTTCGCGGGTCCGCGCCACCTTCCAGCGCGCCCTTCTTATGGCGCACGATCGCGCCCGCATGACCCACCGCTTCATCGTATGGCTCGAGAATCTCCACTTCGTGTCCCCACTCGCGCAGCGTACGCGCAATGCCCATTTCGAAACGCGCTTCGAGCTTGAGCGTTTCGCTGGACTCGCCCCACGTCCTGCCCAGCAGCCATCGCGGCGCATTGAGCGCTTCCTGCGGATCCATGTCGAAGTCGACGATGCGGGTGAACACCGCCGACTGGCTCTGCGGCTGACCGTCCCCACCCATGGCGCCATACACGATCGTGCGCCCGTCCTTCAGGACCGCGAGCGGCGGATTGAGCGTATGGAAAGGTTTCTTGCCGGGCAGAAGCGCGTTGAGCGAAAACTGATCGAGCGAGAAGCTGCAGCCGCGGTTCTGCCACACGACTCCGCTCTCGCCGAGCACCGCCCCGCAGCCGAACTCGTGATAGATGCTCTGTATGAACGAGACGGCGCGGCCCGCCTCGTCAACGACGCCCATCCACACCGTGTCCCCGGGGCCTTTGCCGCTTCTGCCCGCTGCGGCCCACGGCGCGGCGCGACGCCGGTGAATCTTGGAAGCGAGACTCCGCACGAAGCTTCGCGTGAGCAGGCGCTGCGCACTGGTCGTCATGTAGCGCGGATCTTCGATGTACCGATCGCGCACGCTGAAAGCCTGTTTCGCGGCCTCGACGCAGAGATGCACGAACTCCGGACTCGCGGGACCGGTTTTGCGCACGCGCAGCTCGTCCAGTATCGCGAGAATCAGCAGCGACACGACACCCTGCGTGGGCGGCATCGTGTTGTGGAGCGTGCCGACAGTATGTTTGACCGCGAGCGGGTCGGTGAGCCGCGCGCGATGAGCATTCAGATCCTTCAGCCTGATCGGGCTGCCGATACTCTCGAGGTCTTTTGCAATCGCGCGGGCGAGCTCGCCGCGATAGAAGTCTTCCGTGCCGCGCCGTGAAATACGTTCCAGCACCGCGGCGATGCGCGGCTGCACGAAGAGCGTTCCCACGTCCGGAACCCTGCCGCGCGCGAGGAAGGTCGCCGAATAGCCCGGCTGTTCGCGAAGCTCGCCCGCTTTTCTTGCGGTCGTCGCGGCCTGGCTGCGGCTCACCGGCACACCGCGCTTCGCATAATAGACGGCGTCCTCGAGCAGACGCGCAAACGGCATTCGGCCGCGAAGCGCTCGACGTGAAAGCTCGTATGCTGCGCCCCAGCCGGAGAGCGTTCCCGCCACGGTGTTCGCGGCGATGCCTCCCCGAAACGGAATTGCGTCTTCCACCCCAAGCTCGCGATACCAGTCGATGGAAGCTCGAGAAGCTGCGGCGCCGCTCCCGTCGATCGCGCCGGGCGCGTGCCCCGGCACGTGCATGAGCCAGAAGCTGTCGCCGCCGATCGAGTTCATGTGGGGATAGACCACCGCGATCGTCGCGGCGGCTGCGATCATGGCCTCGATCGCATTGCCGCCTTCGCGAAGTACATCAAGGGCTGACTGCGCGGCGAGCGCATGAGGCGCCACGGCCATGCCGCGGCGCCCGCGAACTGCTGTCGACATCGATCGGCGTTCTTTTCAGGAAGCGCCGATTGTACGCGATCGAAGTCGTTAGCCGTCGCGCCGCCCTGACCCTCGCACGCTCGCACGAGAGTTCTAACGGGCGTTCGAATGTGACGTTCGCGGGAGACCGCGGACGGCGGAGCAGTGCCTGCCGCGTAGCGGGAGGTGCGACCCGGAAGCGGGCTGAGGCACGCGCATTAGAACCGCGGTCTCACGCACGCTTTCGCCGTCAGATCCCCGCTGAGGCGGGGCCCCTCTTCCAGGCTTC
>DASRIK010000462.1:0-2545 GCA_035650035.1 Burkholderiales bacterium
CTCTTCGAGTCCGCCGCGGCGCCAGTGTATGGTCTCCGGCTTCACGCCGTAGTCATCCTGGAGAATGCCGCGGATCCAGACATTCGCCGTGATCTGATATTCCGGCAAGCCGATCGTCTTCCCCTGGAGGTCCTGCGGACGCTCGATGCCGCGATCGGTGCGTATGTAGATGCCCGAGTGCCGGAAAAGCCTCGACACGAAAGCCGGAATGCCGACGTACGCGTTTTCGCCGCGGGACGTCATCAGCGTGTGGCTGCTGATCGATATTTCGGAGACATCGAATTCCTGCGAAGAGAACGCGCGGTGGAACGCTTCCTCCGGTTCGATCGCGACAGGCACGACGTCGCAGCCTTCTATCGGCGCGCGGCCGTCGAAAATCGCTTTCGTGCGGTCGTAATCGCAACACCCGAGGCTCAACTGAAGCTTCGCCACGTTCGGTTTCCCCTTGTCGGTATGTCAGAATTGAATGGTGTCCGTCAGCGCAAGGACGCAGCGCAGAAGACTGTACGCAGCAAGGCTCGAGGTCTTCGGGTTTTCGGGCAGAGGCGCGTTAACGACGCTGAATTTCATCATCCCGAAGCGTCCTTGCGCCTCGATCTCGTGCTCGTTACCGCGGGCATGCGGATCGGCAAAGAGCGTCACGCGTGTCGCATCGAAACCGACGCCCGCTAGCGCTGTTGCCGCGGTGACGTTCGCGTTCTGTGGGTACGTCAGCGCAGCTTCGCGCGCGCTGCCTTCGAATATCACGGCCGCCTCGTCCAACCGGTCGAGATCCACTACACGTTCGGCGGCCGTTCCGCGCCAGGCCTGAACGGGTTTGCGGCCGACATAGCGGACCGAGTCGAGCCCGCCGACGCGCGCAGCCGCCAATGCGTCGAGTCCCCCGATGGCGCCGGAAGGAATGCGTATGCGCGCGCCGCCCGCTGCCGCAGCCTCGCGCAGCGCTCGCTCGAGCTCGGCGTCCGCGAGCGCGCCGACCGACGCGACGATGAGATCGATCCCGTGCCTGAGCACCTGCGCGCCGTGCTCCGCCAGCGCCTCGTGGCCGGCACACTCCACGACGAGCGTCGGCTTCCAGCTCAGAAGCTCGGCAATGGACGAGGTAAGAGGGATGCGGCGCTCCAGCTGCTCGTTCACGCGATCGATATCGTGTCCGAGTGCGCCGGCGAGACGAATCTCGGGATGCTGCTCGAGCA
Organism: Burkholderiales bacterium; assembly: GCA_035650035.1. Taxonomy (GTDB): domain Bacteria; phylum Pseudomonadota; class Gammaproteobacteria; order Burkholderiales; family SG8-41; genus JAQGMV01. The sequence goes on from DASRIK010000462.1 coordinate 1,197, forward strand.
GCGAGCGCATGATCACGCCCGCAATCGAGCCGCGGCCGATCAAGGCTACTTTCAACGCTCGCCGAGTATTCCTGCTCTTCATCCTATTCGCGTCACCGGCGAAACGAGATCGAAGCCGCCGGCGGCTCCGCCTTCGCTGCGTTTACCGTCAATTCATGCACCAACTGCTTCATGCTGATGCTCCAGATCGTCATGGATCCCGGCGTACGCCAGGGGTGATATGACACTTACGCCGTCAAATGCGCATCGCGCCGCCTGTAGAGCTCGTCGTCGGCGTAACCCATCGTCTCCGGCCGCGGCTTGCCGAGCATTACCTGGAAATACACGGGCTCGAGGCTGTCGTTGATGTAGCCGTGGATGACGCCCGGCGGGCACGCAATGCATTCCCACGGTCCTAGCCGCACGTCGAGGCGCTCGCCGGATTCGTCTTCCAGAAAGACGGTGAGGAAGCCTTGCAGCACGAAAAACACTTCCTCGACTTCGTGCGTGTGCGCCGCATTGCCCTGCCCCGGCCGCACATACATGATGCTGAGGGTGAAGCCGCGCGGCGGGATGGCGGTCTGGTCGCCGTGCTTGCCCGATCCGCCGGCACCGATGAAGCGATGCTGCGCGCGCTTGTAGCCTTCGATTTTCGCGTCCTCGAACGCGTTCCAGTCCGGCTTGCGGTCCTTGAAGCGCGCGACGTAACGCTTTCCGATTTCTTCGATCGAAAGGCCGGCCACTTCGGGCGGCATGGGGTGTCTTGCCTGGCTCATGTCCTTACTCCTGGTGAACTACCACTCGTCACATTTTCAGTAGCCGTTTTGCGTTGCCGCTGAGGATCTTCTCCTTATCCTCTTTGCTGAGCGACACGCGCTCCATCCACTCGGTGCCGGGGCGGTTCTCGACGTACGGAAAGTCGACCGCGAAGAGAATCCGGTCGACACCCATTTCCTGTATGCAACACAACATCGCAGGATCGGAGAAGTTGCCGCTCGTGGTAATCCAGAAATGCCTGCAGAACTTCTCGCGAAAGTCGATCGCGCGGTTCGGCTTGCGCTTGAACATCGCGTCGATGCGCCAGAGCAGAAACGGCAGACCCTCGCCGAGATGGCCGAGAATGATCTTCAAGCGCGGATACTTGTCGAATACGCCGCTCAGTACGAGCCGCACACCTTGCGTGGCGGTCTCGACCGTGAAACCCCACGCGGCGTTCGTGATCCCGGGAAAGTCGGCCACGTAATCCTTGTAGTAGACGTCGATCACAGCAGGATGCGGTACCGCGGGGTGCACGTAGATCGGCACATCCAGTGCCTGGGCGCGATCGAAAATAGGCCAGAAGCGCTTGTCGTCAATGAAAAGGCCCTGCG
>DASRIK010000463.1:0-4652 GCA_035650035.1 Burkholderiales bacterium
ACGGTGCCGCTGGCATCGAGCTGGATCTCGACGTCGTCCGCCGGGGCATTACCGAGGCCGGTGTTTTCGATGACGGTCGAGATGCCGATGCCGCGGAGCTTGCCGGCTTCCTTCGATTTCGCTCGCCGCGCCGGGAACCCCTTCCAGTCGCCGAGCGCGAGCGCCTTCGCGAGCATCCCGGGCAGATCGGCGTTTTCGTAAACACCGTTGTAATGGCGGGCGGTCGGCGATGAGTACGGGAATTCCGAGGGCGGAATGAAGTTCCGCCGGCGCAGCTCCGCCGGGTCCATGCCGATCTCCGCCGCGGCCTGGTTCACCAGACGCTCGACCGTGTAAGCGATGTCCGGCCGTCCCGCGCCGCGATAGGCGCCCAGCGGCGTCGTGTTGGTCAGCGGAATGCGATACGTCGCATAGAGCGCCGGGATTGCGTACACGCCGGTCATGCAGTTCGTCGTGTTGCGAATGTGTCCCTGCGCGCCCGGCGAGAGGTACGCGCCGAGATCGACGATCCAGTCGATGCGCATCGCCAGGAACTTGCCGTCTTTATCGAGCGCAAGCTGACCATGGGCGATCATGTTGCGGCCGTGCGTGTCGGTCAGTAAGCCTTCGGTGCGCGTGGAAGTCCACTTCACGGGCGCTTGCAGTGTTTTCGCGGCGATCATGAGCGCGGCGTATTCCGGATAAGCGCCCGAGCGCTGGCCGAACCCGCCGCCGACGTCGTGTACCTCGAAGACGAGCTTCTCCGGCGGCACTTTCGTGTAAGCCGAGAGCTGCGAACGGATCGTGGTGATGCCCTGCATCGGCGAGTGGATGCGATACGATTCCGTCGCCGCATCGTACGCGACGAGGCACGCCCGCGGCTCCATGGGATTCGGCGCCACACGCGTCGACACGATCTTCGCGCGCGTCACGTGCGCGGCTGCGGCGAAAGCTGCTTCGACGGCTTTCTCGTCGCCGACTTCAGATTCCCACGCGAGATTACCCGGCACCTCGTCGGACAGTTGCGGCGCACCGCTCTCGAGTGCGCGTTCAGCGTCGGTGACGCTCTCGAGCTCGCGATACTCGACTTCGACTAAGTCGGCGGCGTCCTGCGCCGCCGCAGCGCTATCGGCGACGACGAGTGCGACGGCTTCCCCGACGAAACGCACCTTGCCGTGAGCAAGCACCGGACGCTCCGGCGACCGCGCCTTCATGCCATTCTTGCCGATGAATTGCATCGTGTGCGGCGCGCGCGTATAGCCGGCGCGCACGGCGTCTTCGCCGATGAATACGTGCTTCACGCCGGGGGAGGCGAGCGCCTTCTTCGTATCGACCGAGACGATCTCCGCGTGCGCCCGGTCGGCGCGCACGAAGTGGCCGTAGAGCTGGCCGGGCGCGTTCCAGTCAGAGGCATATCGGCCGGCGCCTGTGATCAAGCGAAAGTCTTCTACGCGCCGGCCGTCGTGATGGTGATGGGCTTCGTTACTCATCGTGTCGTTCCCTTCCAGTGTGCAAGCTCCATTTTCACCAGAGCATCGCAGGTTTGGATGCGCGTTTCAACAAAAGGCCTCGATCGCCGCGCGCACTTCCGGCTGCCGGTGTTTTGCTATTTAATCGCGGCATGAGCAGCTTCTCGGCATCGAAGTTCGTCGAAAGCCGGCGCGAGCAGATTTTTCCGAAGCTCACGGCTGCACAGATCGCGCGGCTCGAGAAGCACGGCACCCGGTGCCGCACACAGGCGAACGAAGTCCTGTCCGAGCCAGGCGACCGCAATCGTGATTTCCTCGTCGTGCTCTCGGGTACGGTCGAAATCGTGCGGCCCGGCATCTCCCGTGACGAGCTGATCACCGTTCACGAGCCCGGTGAATTCGTCGGCGAGATCAGCACGTTGCGGCGCACGGGGAGTTACGTCCGTGTGCGCGTGCGCGATGCCGGAGAAGTGCTGGTCATCAATAGCGAGCATTTGCGCACCGTCGTGCAGACCGACGCGGAGCTGAGCGAGCTGCTCATGCGCGCGTTCATCCTTCGGCGCGTGGGACTGATCTCGTCCGACGCGGGCGGCATGGTGCTCGTCGGGTCGCGCTACTCGGCAGATACGCTGCGCATCCAGCAATTCCTGAGCAGGAACGGCGTCCCACATGCGACCGTGGATGTGGAACAGGACTCGAGTGTCGAGGCGATGCTGGAGCGATTCGACGTGAAGTGCGAGGACATTCCCGTGGTGCTCTACCAGGACCAGGTGCTGCGCAATCCGCACAATGCCGAGCTCGCGGACTACCTCGGTCTCAACCCGGAGATCGATGCCGAGCGTGTGCGCGACGTCATCGTGATCGGCGCGGGCCCCGCCGGGCTCGCCGCAGCCGTATATGCCGCCTCCGAAGGGCTCGATGTGCTCGTGCTCGAAGCGACCGCGCCGGGCGGGCAGGCGGGCGCGAGCTCGAAAATCGAAAACTATCTCGGCTTCCCGACGGGCATTTCAGGAATGGCGCTGGCGGGGCGCGCGCTCGTCCAGTCCCAGAAGTTCGGCGCGGAAGTGGAGATCGCGAGCACGGCACAGGCCCTCGACTGCGACCGCGTTCCGCACGAAGTCGCGACCTCGTGTGGGACGCGCGTGCGCGCGCGCACGATCGTCATCGCGACGGGCGCCGAGTATCGTCGTCTCGCGCTGGAAAACCTCGAGCGCTTCACCGGGCTCGGCGTCTATTACGCCGCCACGTTCGTCGAATCGCAGATGTGCAACGGCGAGGAAGCCGTCATCGTCGGAGGCGGTAACTCGGCCGGGCAGGCGGCGGTGTTTCTCGCCGGCACGTGCCGGCATGTGCACGTGCTGGTGCGCTCGGACGGGCTCGCCGAAAGCATGTCGCGATATCTTGTGCGACGAATCGAAGAAAGTCCCAACATCACGCTCCACGTACGCACCGAGGTCAATGCGCTGGATGGCGACAGTCATCTCGAGCACGTCACGTGGAAATGCTCCACGACAGGAGAGTCCCACACGCATCCCATTCGTCACGTGTTCCTGATGACCGGCGCCGTACCGAAGACGGCGTGGCTGAAAGGATGTGTCGCGCTCGACGAGAAGGGCTTCATCAAAACAGGTTTGGACCTCACCGCCGAGGACCTCGCTGCCTCACCGCGAGCGTTCGGACATGCCCCGCAGCTCTTCGAAACCAGTCTTCCGCACGTGTTCGCCGTTGGCGACGTGCGCTGTGGAAGCATGAAGCGCGTCGCGTCCGCGGTAGGGGAGGGATCCGCCTGCGTCCAGCTCGTCCACCGGGCGCTACAGAGCTGATGGCCTCTTCACCGCCAGCCGCGTCGTAGGTTTCACTCGACGGCCTCGGAGAGCTCCGCCTCATGTGACTCGTTGCTGGGCGTTCCGACCCATCCGGTTTGCGAGATGTCGAAGTTCACGTTGTCGGGACCGATGTAGCGCACTTCCACGTTGCCATGTCCCGCCGGCGCGCCGCCGGCGCCAAGCCCGAGTGCGACGTTGATATCGTCGCGCGGCTTCGCAGCACCGGATTTCTCCAGTTTCGCGGTCGTCTCCTCGAGACTGTCCACTTGAAAACCGATGTGGTGGATGCCGCTCCAGCCCGTGCCGCGTTCGGCGCCGGCAATGACGTCGTTCTTGAAGCGCAGAATGGCGACATTGATATGACCGTCGGTAAGGAAATAGCCGGAGGTCCGCGGGCTGTCGAGCTTCTTCACAACCTCGAGTCCGAAGTTCTCCACGTAGAACCGCTTCGTCGCTTCTTCATCCTGCGTTTGAATCGCGATATGTCTGATCCGTGCCATGGCCCTGTCCTCCCTGGTGGTGGCTTAAACCCACTCTATCGTATCCGAATCCGGTCGGGTGCCGCATGCGCGTGGAGACCGGCAGCTGCACCCCAAAAAGCGATCACGAGCCGTCAAGTGATCGCCCAGACGGGCGACGGCGCGGCAGGCGCCTAAGGTTTCGGCTCCGGAAACAGGCCGGGCATCCAGCGCAGCGTTAGAGATGCCGGAAACGCGAGCTTCAGCGGCGTCTTTGTTGATTCCGACGTCACCACGCCCGCATCGAGCAAGGCTGCCGTCAAGCGACGCGCGCTGCGCTCGGAGACCCCGAGCAGGGAAGTCACGTCGCCGCGTGCAATGTTGCCGCGCAAGAGCGCATGTTCCAGACGCGTATTCGCGCGCGGAGGTAGTTTGCCGAGCCGGGTCTCTTCTTCCGCCCAGAGCAGCACGCGCGCGCGAAGCCGCTCGGGCTGCATGAGCGACTCCATGAACTCCACTTGATCGATCGCGGTCGAGAGGAAAAAGCGTGCGAATTCTGCGAGGGCCTCCTGTCCTGCTTCAGTGCGCGCTCGATCTCGACCGGATGCGTGTCATGGCCTTCGATGAGGTTGCTGTAATAACAGTTCATCGTCCGCACGGCCGCCGCTAGCGGTGCCACCAGGCCTGGCGGGAGGCTCGCCTTGAAGCGCGCGGACTTCGATGCAAGGTCGAGCGTCAGGTCAACGAGCTCGCCTCGGAAGCGTGAACCCTCGCTGATGAGCAACGGTTCCATGCTCGCGACGTGCTCGCCGCGGTCCTGGCCGCTGCAATGGCCGGTTTTGTGGCCGGTTGTCATTCTTGATTTTCTTTGCAGGCACAGGCTTTAGCGGGGGCGAACTGTCAATTTGGCCGTATTGTGG
>DASRIK010000464.1:0-5534 GCA_035650035.1 Burkholderiales bacterium
AACGTGGCCTCGATCCCGGAACCAAAGCCGCGGACGCTCGACGTCCACGCGCACCACGTCGGGCAGGCGGTAATCGACCGCATCGAGGCAGAAGGCGCGAAATGTGGCGTACGGATCGTCACGTCGGAAGATGGCGCCAGACGCATCGACGTCGGCGGCCGCACGACCGGTATGCCGCTCATTCCGACCTTGGTCGACGAGGGAGCGCGTCTCAGGTGGATGGACGAAGCGCGTATCGACATGCAGCTCGTCGCCGGCTGGATGGATCTTGCGGGTTATCACCTGCCGGCGGAAACAGGTGCATGGCTTTGTCGCCTGCAGAACGATGCGCTCGCGGAGCTCGCGGCAACGCGACCCGATCGCTACTTCGCTGCCGCCATGGTCCCCTTGCAGGCGCCGACCGCCGCAGCGGACGAGTTGAAGCGCGCCGTTCACGAGCTCCGTCACCGCGCGGTGCAAATCGGTGCACGAATCGAAGACGAAGGACTGGATTGGCCGACGCTGGACCCGTTCTGGAGCGCTGTCCAGGAAGCGAACGTCCCTGTGATCATCCATCCGGCAGACCTGGCGGCGCCGCCGCGACACCGGCGCCTGTTCCTGCAGATTCTCGCCGGCAACCCGAGCGAAACGACATTCGCGGCCGCCGCACTGCTGCTGGGCGGGGTCTTCGATCGTTTTCCGAAGCTGCGCGTGCTCTTGGTGCACGGCGGGGGCTGCGTGCCGTATCAATTCGGCCGGATAAACCGCGGCCGCACGGCCGCGCCGCCGTTTGCGCGAGGCGCCGCAAAGCTCGAACTCGATCGCTACGCGGACAATCTCTATTACGACACGATCCTGCACGACGACGTCGCGCTGAGGTATCTCATCTCGCGCGTGAGCCCGCACCGCGTGGCACTGGGCAGCGATTACCCTTTCCCGCTGCGCGATCCGGATCCGCTGTTTACGATCGAGCGGCAGGAGCTGAGCGAGCTGCACGAGCGCGCCGTGTGCTGGGGTACGGCGGCGGAGCTGCTCGGGATGGAAACGTATGAACAGGACGACGAGTTAGAGCCCTAGCGCCGTCATCCCGGACTCGATTCGGGATCCATTCTTCAGGTTCACAATGGGTGCTGGCTTTTGCGAGAACGACGTGTTGGTGGTTTATCCGCGTCGGTCGTGCCTAGAACAACTATGAACGAGGAGCCCATGGACAGGTTTTTGGCAGCGCTACTGCTTCTCTCGAGCCTTACCGCATATGCCCAGACGTACCCCACCGGGCCCGTGCGCGTGGTCGTCCCGTTCCCGCCCGGAGGCGGCAACGACAGCATGGGGCGCATTCTCACGCAGAAGCTGACGGACTCGCTCGGCAAGCAATTCGTCGTCGATAACCGCGGTGGCGCCAACGGAATGGTGGGCAGCGAGCTCGTCGCAAAAGCGCCGAAGGACGGCTACACGCTCATGGTGAATGGAGCGAACTTCGTGACGAGCCCGAGCCTTTATGCAAAGCCGACGTACGATCCCATCAAGCAGTTCGAGCCGATCAGCCTCCTCGCGATCGCGCCGAACGTGCTGGTCGTGCACCCGTCGGTCCCTGCAAAAAACGTGAAGGAGCTGATCGCGCTGGCAAAAGCAAAGCCGAAGCAGATCAACTTTGCGGGGTCAGGCAGCGGCAGCACACCGCACCTCGCGGGCGAGCTGTTCAGGACGATGACGAACACGCAGATGATGCACGTGCCTTACCGCGGCACCGGCCCTGCCATCACGGGACTGCTGAGCGGCGAAGTGGAATCCATGTTCATGCCGGCGCTCGCGGCCGTTCCGCTGATCAACAGCGGGCGCGTACGAGCGCTCGCGGTGACGAGCCGCAACCGCCTCCCCGCTCTGCCCGGGCTGCCGACGGTGTCCGAATCGGGGCTGAAAGGCTACGAATCCAGCCAGTGGTATGGGCTGCTTGCGCCAGCAGGGACGCCCAGCGACATCGTGAACCTGCTGAGCGCACAGACGATGAAAATCATGCAGACCGATGACATGAAACAGCGCATGGCCGAAGCGGGCAGTATCGCAGTCGGCAGCACGCGTGACGTGTTCGCGAAGCATCTCGAGTCCGAGTTCGCAAAATGGGCGAAAGTGATCAAGGCCTCGGGCGCCACGGCGGACTGACGCGTAAGTCGTAAGCCCGGGAGCCAAGCTGAAAGGAAAGATATGAACGATACGACCATCATTCACGATGCGCCGGTAACGGCGCCGCCCAGCGACGTAGTTTTCGGCAGCGACGCGATCGCGTCCGTCCTGCGATCCCTCGACATTCCCTTCATCGCGCTCAATCCCGGTGCGAGCTATCGCGGGCTCCACGACAGCATCGTCAACTATCTGGGCAACCGCGCGCCGCAGATGATCCTGTGTTTGCACGACGAGCACGCGGTGTCGATCGCGCAGGGCTACTACAAGGCTTCCGACCGAATGATGGCGGCGGCGCTGCATTCGAACGTCGGGCTCATGCACGCGACGATGCCGATATTCAACTCGTGGTGCGATCGCACACCGGTGCTCATCATCGGCGCGACTGGCGCATGGGACGCGGCAAAACGCAGACCGTGGATCGAGTGGATCCACACATGCTCCGATCAGGCCGGTCTCGTTCGCAACTACACGAAATGGGACAACCAGCCGGGTTCCGTCGCGGCAACGACCGAAGCGTTGCTGCGGGCGGCGCAGATCGCGCAGACGGCGCCGCGCGGCCCCGTCTACGTGAACCTGGACGTCTCCATACAGGAACAGCGGATCGATACGCTGCCGCCCATGCCGGAGGTGAGCCGCTATCCCGTGCCTCAGCCGCCTCAGCCTGCACCGGAGCTCATCGAACAAGCGGCGCGCCTGCTGTCGCAGGCGAAGAATCCCGTGATGCTTGCAGGCCGCTGCTCGCGCAGTGTCGATGCGTGGAACGCGCGGATCGCACTGGCAGAAAAGCTAAACATTCCCGTGCTCACGCACATCAAGCTTGCCGCGGCATTTCCGACGGACCACCCGCTACACGCCGGCCCGCCGGGCAATCGGCTTCCCGGGGACGCAAAAAAACTGCTTGCCCAGGCGGACGTGATTCTTTCTCTCGATTGGCTCGACCTCGGCGGCGCCTTGAAGCAGGCGTACGGCGGCCAGAACGTACAGGCGAAGATCATCCAGGTCTCTTGCGACCAGCACGTGCACCGCGGCTGGAGCATGGACTATCACGTCCTGCCGCCGGTCGACGTGTACCTCATGTGCGAGCCGGATGCGGCAGTACCGCTCCTGCTGGATGCCGTGAAACCGCGCGCGGCCGGAGCGTACAAACCCGCGCCCAGGATGACACCGAAGCGCGAAAAAGAGCTCTCGATCTCGGGCGTCGCACACGCCCTCGAAGAAGCGACTCGCGGTATCGAGCGCTGTATCACGCGCCTGCCGCTCGGCTGGCACGGCGGCTACGCGCATTTCCGTCACCCGCTCGACTACATCGGCTTCGATGGTGGGGGTGGCGTGGGTGCCGGGCCGGGAATCACGGTGGGCGCCGCGCTCGCGCTCAAGGGCACGGGACGGATCCCCATCGGCCTGTGCGGTGACGGCGACTTTCTCATGGGCAACACCGCCGTGTGGACTGCTGCGCATTACGGCATACCGTGTCTTTTCATCGTCTGCAACAACCGCTCGTACTACAACGACGAGCTGCACCAGGAGCACATGGCCACCGCGCGCGGACGCCCGCCCGAGAATCGCTGGATCGGTCAGCGCATCTCCGATCCGGATATCGACATCGCCGCGATGGCACGCGCACAAGGCGCCATGGCGATCGGTCCCGTCACGAGTGTGGAAGACATGCTGACCGCTGCCAAAGAGGGTGTCGCGGCGGTGCGCGAAGGCGGACTGTGTGTGATCGACGCGCGCGTGATGCCGGGCTACGACGCCGAGTGATGGCGGGAGGCACCGCAAGGAAATAACAGAACGAGGAGTAATGGAATGTCGCTGAGTTATAGGGTCGGGCGGTGCACGTTTTTTGTGTGCCTCACGATTGGAGCCGCATGCGCTGCGCACGCCGCTACGAGCAATGCGCCCGCCTATCCCACGCGCCCTGTGCGCGTGATCGTTCCACAAAGCGCAGGCGGCTCGACCGATCTTGCGGCACGCATCGTCGTGCAGCGCATGAGCGAGGCCATGGGGCAGACGTTCGTCGTCGACAACCGACCCGGCGCCGGCAGTCTCAACGGTACCGAGACCGTGGCGAAAGCAGCGCCGGATGGGTACACACTGCTCACCGTCGCAGCCTCGTTCTCGATCAATCCCAGCCTCCACGAAAAACTGCCTTTCGATCCGATCCGCGATTTCGCGCCGATCACGCGGCTCGCGGCCCTTCCGCACATTCTCGTGGTGCACCCTTCGGTGCCCGTGAAAAGCGTGAAGGAGCTCGTCGCGCTCGCAAAAGCGAAGCCCGGAGAGCTCAATTACGCGTCGAGCGGCGTCGCGACGAGCACGCATCTCGCAGCCGAGCTATTCCGGCATCTCACCGGAACCGACATGGTCCAGGTCCCATACAAAGGCGGGGCGCCGGGCATGGTCGCGCTCGTCGGCGGACAGGTCCAGCTTTATTTCGCGACGATCTCGACCGCGCTGCCTCACGTGAAGAGCGGCAAGATCCGGGCACTCGCCGTCACCAGCGCGAAACGCTCGATCGTGGCACCGGAGTATCCGACGATCGCCGAAGCGGGCGTGAAAGGCTATGAGCATGCGTCGTGGGTCGGCACGCTCGCGCCCGCGAAAACCCCACCCGCCATCGTGAACGCTCTCCACTCTGAAGCGGTAAAAGCCATCGCACGCGACGACGTGAAATCGGCGCTGCTGCGCGACGGTCTCGAGCCTGTTGGCGACTCACCTCAGGAATTCGCGACGGTCATCAAGGCCGAAGTGGCGAAGTGGATGAAGGTGGTGAAAGCGGCGGGCATCAAGCCGCAGTGAGGCCTACTAATCACGTCCTCGGATTGCCGCCACGAATTGCCGCGCAACGCCGCTCAACAGCGCAAGGTGGCCGTAGCGGATTTCCAGCGCCGGCAGCTCGGTGCCGAGCTTGAGCGGCACAAGCAGCCCGGCCGCGATCTCTCCCCGCACTGTGCGAGCCGGCACGCACGCGATGCCGGCACCATGACGGACCATTTCCTTGACCGCCATGGCATCCTGAAGCTCCATCGCGATCTCGTAGGCCGCTATTCCGATCTGTCGAAGCGCCGCATCGGTCAGCTCAAAAAAACGCGATCCCCGCAGGCCCGTGACAAACGGATGGCGTGCAATTTCCTCAGGCGAGACGCGCGTGCGGGTGGCCAGTGGATGCCGCGGCGAAACCACGAGCAACCTCGGCTCGTGTTCCAATACCTCAGACCGTATCCCTTCCACCGGACCGGAGGATAGGAAGAACCCCACCGCGACTTCGCGTTCGCGGATCAGTTTAATGACGTCCTCGATGGTGCCGGTGTGGGTGACGATTTTCGCCTTCGGATGTCGCTTGGCGAATGCCACCAGCCATTTCGAGTAGCGGT
>DASRIK010000465.1:0-3620 GCA_035650035.1 Burkholderiales bacterium
CACCGCGGCGGAGCTCCTGAACCTGTATGCGCAGCGCGCTTCACGCAAAGGCCATGCGTTCGAGCTGAAGCAGCACGACTACGAAGCGTTCGCGGAAAGCTTCCCCTTCGAGGAAACGCCCGACCAGATCTCCGCTATCAGCGCGACGCTCGAAGACCTGAAAAGCGGCAAGCCCATGGATCGGCTCGTGTGCGGAGACGTGGGGTTCGGGAAGACCGAAGTCGCACTGCGCGCGACATTTGTCGCGGTCGCGGACGGCAAGCAGGTCGTGGTGCTCGTGCCGACGACGCTGCTCGCCGAACAGCATTTCAATACATTTTCGGATCGCTTCGCGGACTGGCCCGTGAAGATCGCGGAGCTTTCGCGTTTCCGCTCTTCGCAGGAAACCGCGGATGCGCTCAAGGGAATCGCGGAAGGCCGCATCGATATCGCGATCGGCACGCACAAGCTCCTTCAGGGCAACGTGAAATTCAGGAACCTGGGGCTTGTCATCATCGACGAGGAGCATCGCTTCGGCGTGCGCCAGAAAGAGCGGCTCAAGGCCTTACGCGCGGAAGTCGACGTGCTCACGCTCACCGCGACGCCGATTCCGCGCACGCTTGCGATGTCGCTCGAAGGACTGCGCGACTTTTCGGTGATCGCGACCGCACCGCAGCGCCGGCTCGCCATCAAGACGTTCGTCTCGCGCTACAGCAAAGCGCTCATCCGCGAGGCGGCGCTCCGCGAGCTCAAGCGCGGCGGTCTCGTCTACTTCCTGCACAACGAAGTCGAATCGATCGGCCAGATGGAGGAGATGCTGACGAAGCTCCTTCCGGAAGCGCGCATACGCGTCGCGCACGGCCAGATGCGCGAGCGCGATCTCGAGCACGTGATGCGCGACTTCTATCAGCAGCGCTTCAACGTGCTGCTCTGCACGACGATCATCGAGACCGGTATCGACGTGCCGACGGCGAACACGATCATCATCAATCGTGCAGATCGCTTCGGACTCGCCCAGCTGCATCAGTTGCGCGGGCGCGTCGGCCGCTCGCATCACCAGGCCTACGCGTACCTGCTGCTGCCCGACGAAGGCAACATCACGGCACAGGCGCGCAAGCGCCTCGAAGCGATCCAGATGATGGAGGAGCTCGGGTCGGGCTTTTTTCTCGCGATGCACGATCTGGAGATTCGCGGCGCGGGCGAAGTGCTGGGCGAATCCCAGAGCGGTGAAATGCAGGAAGTCGGTTTCAATCTCTACTGCTCGATGCTCGACGCTGCGGTCAAGTCGCTCAAGCTCGGGCGCGAACCGGACTTGAACGCGCCGCTCGGTGTCACGACCGAAATCAATCTTCACGTGCCCGCGTTGCTGCCGGCCAACTACGTGACCGACGTGCACGAGCGCCTCGTTCTCTATAAACGCCTTGCGAACTGCGACAGCGAAGAGGCCCTCGACCTCTTGCGCGAGGAGCTCGTCGACCGCTTCGGACCTCCGCCGGAGCCCACCCGCGTGCTGCTCGACAGCCATCGGCTGCGGATACTCGGAAAGCCGCTCGGCATCGCGCGCATCGATGCGACCGACAGCGCAGTGCTGCTGCAGTTCGTCCCGCATCCGCCGATCGAGCCGATGAAGGTGCTCAAGCTCGTCCAGAGCCGCCGCAATTATCGCCTCGCGGGTCCGGACCGCATCCGCATCGAGGCGGAGCTCCCCGGCGTACAGATGCGGATCGCGGAAATTCGCCGCGCCTTCACCGACCTCGGATAAAAAGGGCCGCGCGGCGCATAGAGGGGGCTTGCGCCCGAAGGAGCGGCGTAGATCTTTCCGGGGCCCGTGCCCCCGAGGGAGCGCTGTGTAATTTCGCCTTGGCATGACCCTTGCTGCTTTTGTCGGCTTTACCCACAAATGAACAAGTCTGTTGTTTTAACGGCATGAAGTCCCTCGCGTGACAACTCCCGAAGGCTCTCATTCCGCGGCGGCGGTAAACGTCGAAACCGCCGCGCAATTCGATTCACCGGTTCTCGCCGCGACGGGTATCCAGGGACTGGACGACGTGCTTGGTGGGGGGCTCACGCGCGAGCGGCTCTACCTGATCGAGGGTCCGCCCGGCGCCGGCAAGACTACCATCGCGGTGCAATTTTTACTCGAAGGCGCGCGTCTCGGAGAGAGCGGCCTGTACATCACGCTCTCGGAGACGGAGCAGGAGCTGAGATCGGTGGCAGCCTCACACGGCTGGTCGCTCGACGGCTTCCACATCTTCGAGGTAATGCCCAACCAGGAGGCCCTGCGCGGCGAACAGCAGTACACCGTGTTTCACCCGGCGGAAGTGGAGCTTTCCGAAACCACGCGCGCCATTCGCGAGACGGTGGATCGGCTGAAGCCCGCGCGCGTCGTTTTCGATTCGCTTTCGGAGCTTCGGCTCCTGGCCGGATCCACGCTGCGCTACCGCAGACAGGTGCTCGCGCTCAAGCAGTTTCTGGCCGAACGTGGCTGCACGGTGCTCGTGCTGGATGATGCGTCTGCAGGGGAACACGAGCTGCACGTGCAGACGCTCGCGCACGGGATCATCGTGCTCGAGCAAAGCCAACCGGAATACGGCAACGAGCGCCGCCGGCTGCGGGTGATGAAGTATCGCGGGGCAGCTTACAGTGCCGGCTATCACGATTTCGTCATCCGGCGTGGCGGCATCGCGCTGTTCCGGCGTCTCACTGCGGCGGAGAGCCGTGGCCCAGTGAGCATGGAGAAGCTTCCAAGCGGCGTCCATGGCATCGACGTGCTGCTCGGCGGCGGCATCGAGCGCGGCACGAGCACACTGATGGCTGGCGCAGCGGGCTCCGGCAAATCGAGCCTTGCGGCTCAATTCGTACTCGCGGCCGCCGAGCGCGGGCAGCACGCAGCGATGTTCCTGTTCGACGAGTCGGTAAACACCCTCGTGACGCGATGCGCGGGGTTGCGCATCGATCTTCGGCCTCATATCGATGCCGGTACCATCAGCGTCCAGCAGGTCGATCCGGCGGAGCTTTGCCCCGGCGAGCTGCTGCACGCGGTAGCCGCGGCAGCACAGCGCGGCGCCGCGGTGATCGTCATCGACAGCCTCAACGGATACCTCAATGCCCTTCCGGAAGAGCGGTTCCTGCTCATTCAATTGCACGAGCTGCTCACTTACCTGGGGGAGAAAGGCGTCGCCACGATCATCGTCGGCGCTCAGCGCGGCCTGATCGGACCGAACATGCAGACACCGGCCGATGCGAGCTACCTCGCCGATGCCGTCGTACTGCTGCGGTATTTCGAAGCCGGCGGCGAAGTGCATCAAGCCATTTCGGTGGTTAAGAAGCGTGGCGGTGCTCACGAGCGCTCGATACGTGAATTCCGCCTGAGCTCCGAAGGCATAAAGGTGGGCGAACCGTTGCACCAGTTTCGCGGCGTGCTCACGGGTACTCCGGTTTACGAAGGTAGCGGCCCGCCCATACGGGGCAAGCACTGATGCTGCCCGCCACACGTTCGCCGCTCGACGAGCGCGTGCTCATGCTCGCGCCGACCGGCCGCGATGCGGAGCTCATGTGCGGCGTGCTGCGCGAGGCCGGCGCGAAGTGCAGCGTATGCGCGGACATGCGCGAGCTGTGTCTGTCGATGGAGGAAGGTGCGG
>DASRIK010000466.1:0-2750 GCA_035650035.1 Burkholderiales bacterium
CTGCAGCAGGTCCGCGACGCTGACCGTGACGATCGCGCCGTTGATCGGCCGGCGCGGCCGGTGTTTCTTCAGCAGCTCGAGAAAGCCCGTCCACGCGGCATGGTCGGCTTCGCGGTCGCTCTCCTGAGTCGTATAGCGGCCCGCCGTATCGATGAGGACCGCCTGGTCAGTGAAGTACCAGTCGCAATTCCGCGTGCCTCCGACGCCGGCAAGCTCGTGGCCGAAGCGATCGGCCAGCGGGAAATGCAGCCCCGAATGCACCAGCGCCGTCGTCTTGCCGGAGCCCGGTGCGCCAATGAACATGTACCAGGGCAGCTCATACAGGAACTGGCTTCCGAAGAGTGTCGCGGCCTTGCCCGATTTCCTTTGCTTGGTCGTCTTGAGAACCGTAATGGCTTCTTCGAATCGCCTGCGCAGCTCCGCGACTTCCTCGCTGCCGGGCGTCGGTCCTGCCGGGGCGCCACGGAGCGGCCGTTCGACGAGCGCCTGGGCCAGTTGCGCATTCGCGCGCCGTGCCTTGATGACTTGCCACAGCGCTCGCCCTGCATAGAAAAGAAGAATGAGCCCGATGATCGCGTGACGTACCCACTCGGGTTCCAACGGGCGCCATGTCGCAATCGCGATGAGCGGTCCGATAAACCAGATGAGGAGAGCAACGGCGATCAGGCCCAGCACAGCCAGCACGCGGCGATGGAAAATGACGCGCAGGAGCTTCATTTCGGACCTTGCGCGCGGACCGCGGCTGACGGGCCAGGATCCGCCGGAGGAACGACCAACGTGATCTCCACGCGACGATTACGCGCGCGGTTCGCGGGCGTGTCGTTCGGCGCCACCGGATCGAGATCTGCGCGTCCGTCGTAGCTGAGACGCGTCGGGTCCCTCAATCGAGCGCCGACCGTCTGCGCGACCGAGCGCGCGCGCTCCTTCGACAAGTGCCAGTTCGACGGGAAGCGCACGGAACGGATCGGCCGATTATCGGTGTGCCCCGTAACGGTCACGGAGCCTGGCACGCGCTCGAGCTCGCTTCCGATCCGGTTGAGCAGTGGCTCGAAGTGCGACGATATCGTTCCGCTGCCGGGGGCGAAAAGGCCGTCGCCGATGATCGTGATCACGCTGCGGTCAAGATCGTCGCGAACCGTAATGAGACCTTCCGCGATTTCCTTTTCGAGCAACTTCGCAAGCCGCGGTTGTGGCGCTGGAGGCGCGGGCTTGGGGCGGTCCGTGCTGACCCAGATCTGCTGGATCTGCGCGAACAGTGGATCGGATGCGGTGTTGAGCCACCCGTTGAGGACGAGATACAGCACGAGTAACACCACGCCGCACGCGGCGAAGCCGACCCACAGTGGCACGATCGTGAAAAGCCGTTTTCCTTTCACCGCGGCCGGGCGCCAGGCGGGCGACAGCTCGCGCTCGTATTCACCACGATGGGTGCGCAGTATCTGCGCGACCCGCTCGCGCAAAGCCTCGAGTTGCGCGTGGCCGTTGTCGATGACACGGTAGCGGCCTTCGAACCCGAGCGCGAGGCACACATACAGGAGCTCCAGCAGGTCGCGGTTCTGCCCAGGCTGCTGCGCGAGCTTCGAGACGAGCAGGAAGAATTTTTCGCCGCCCCAGGTCTCGCTGTGAAACATCGCGAGGAGACTGTTCTTCGCCCAGACGCCCGAGCCCCACGGTGTGGATGCCGCCGCTTCGTCGAGCAGCGTGCAGAGCGCGTAGCGCGCGCCCACGATCGTTTCGGGTGCGATGCCCGCTTCGCGTGCCCGCGTTTCGAACACCTTGATGTCGCGGGCGAGCGCGTCGCGCAACCCGAGCGGATCCGGGTGCTGCACGGTCGCGCGTATCTGCGGGACCAGGTTGAGGACCGGGTTGGCTGCTGCGAGAAGAGGGTTAAGTCCGGAGGTATGCGGAAGGGCGACGTCGGAGATCTGCCGTGTGGCGGTTGCACGCCCGGCACCTGATGCCGTCCGCCCTTGCGGCGACGGAATGATGATCGTGCGGTCGGCGTCGTCGTCCGACAGGCTCCCGCGCCCGTTCTCGCTCATCATTCACTCCTGATCGCCCACAACTCGAGCTCGAGGCCGGGAAAGTCGCCGCCGATGTGCATCGCAAGACCGCCGGAGCGCTCCAGCTGCTTCCACAGGTCGCCGCGGCGCTGAAGCTCGAAGTAATTCCGGCCGGCGTGGAAAGGTATCTGGCGTGGAACGACGGGAAGGGGCTGCAGTGCAATACCCGGCAACTGCAGATTCACGAGGTCGCGTATGCGCTCGGTGGGCCCGACTTTCATCTGCATAGGCAGCCGTGCGCGCAACACGTCAGCGGGGACCTGCGCTTCGGCTGCCAGGACGAAGCTCGCGCTTTTCACGAGCTCGAGGTCTATGGTGCCGACTTTCAACCCATACTGCAGATCCTTGAGCTCGATCGGGACTGCGGGTTCCCTGAACGGGATGTTCAGGAGATCGCGCAGGCGCGCCATCAATGGACCAAAGGTCTGTCCCAGCATATCGTGCTGGTATTCCGGAAGCGCGGTGGTGCGCGTCTTCGCAGTCGTAAAGGTCTCGAGCTCTCCGGCCACCTGTATACATGCCGCGTACAGCCGCTCCGGGTGGAGCAGCGCATGCCTTGTAAAGTGAGCGAATAACGGCTCGTAGCGGTTGACCGTCTGAAGCATCAGGAATTGACCGAACTCGGCGACGCCCCCGCGTCCGAGTTGCGTCATACGCTGTGCGAGCGCTTCGCCCCGCTGATGCAGC
>DASRIK010000467.1:0-25262 GCA_035650035.1 Burkholderiales bacterium
GGCGCTGCCCGTTCTGCGACGTCGGCCACGGCCGGCCCGATCCGCTCGATGCCGACGAGCCGGCCAATCTGGCCAAGACCATCGCGGCGCTGAAACTCAAGTACGTGGTCATCACCAGCGTCGATCGCGACGATTTGCGCGACGGGGGCGCAGGCCATTTCAGGGACTGCATCCGCGCGATACGCGCTCGTTCGCCACATACGAGCATTGAAGTGCTCGTTCCCGACTTTCGCGGCAGGCTGGACGTCGCGCTCGACATTCTTTCCGAATGCCCGCCCGATGTCATGAATCACAACCTGGAGACCGTGCCTCGTCTTTACAAGCAGGCGCGGCCGGGCGCGGATTACCGCCACTCGCTCCTGCTTTTGAAGAAGTTCAAAGCACGCTTCCCGGATACGCCGACCAAGTCCGGTCTCATGGTCGGCATCGGCGAGACGGACGAGGAGATCGTCGAAGTCATGCGCGACCTGCGCGAGCACGATGTCGACATGCTGACGATCGGACAGTACCTGCAACCCTCGGCACATCATCTGCCGGTGCTGCGTTATGTCGAGCCGGGCATCTTCGAGACATTCGCCGAGACCGCGCACGCGCTCGGTTTCGCGCACGCAGCGTGCGGGCCGCTGGTGCGCTCGAGCTATCACGCCGACCAGCAGGCGCACGACGCGGGTGTAGCGTGACGGCGCGCCTCAGCGGCACCCAGTCTTGTGGCGGGGCTTTTGCCGTTACGCCGGTTCGGCGAGCTTCTGCTCTATAAGTTTTTCCAGCTTGCCGAAATCGGGCTCTCCGAGAATCCTGTCCACCACGATCCCGCGCTTGTCGATGACGATGGTCGTCGGCGTGAGCTTCACGTCGCCGAAGGCTCGGGCCAGCTCGCCCATGGGGTCGAGCGCGACTTTGAACGGCAGCTTGTTCTTGTCCGTGTAGTCGAGCACGTAGTTCGGTGGATCGTAGCGCATCGCGACGGCGATCAGCTCCAGGCCTTTGTCCTTATAGCTTGCATACGTTTGCACAAGCCGGGGCATTTCCTTCACGCACACGGCGCAATCCGTCGCCCAGAAGTTCACGAGCACGACGCGGCCGCGCAAATCCGCCGTGCTGAGCTTCTCGCCTTTGATCGACGTAAAGACGACCTGCGGCGCCGCACGGTCCCTGAAGAACGCCGCGTATCCGGCGAGCGCGAGCGCGCACGACACGATAAGCGCTACGGCAGGAGCTTTCCGTCTGTTCTTCGAGCCCATGCTAGTGTGCCTTGTCCCAGTTCTCCCCAACGCCGACTTCGACCAGTAGCGGCACCGCAAGCTGAGCGACACCGGCCATGAGCCGAGGCAGCTCGGTGCGGACGCGCTCGACTTCCTCACCGGGCACTTCGAGCACGAGCTCGTCGTGGACCTGCATGACGAGCTTCGCATGCAGGCGCTGATCGTGCAGCCAGTGCTGCACCCGGATCATCGCGATCTTTATGAGATCGGCGGCAGTGCCCTGCATCGGCGCATTGATAGCGGCGCGTTCCGCACCCTGACGCCGCACCGGGCTGCCGCTGCGGATGTCCGGCAGGTAGAGGCGGCGGCCGAAAACCGTCTCGACGAATCCCCGTTCGCGTGCGAGTTCGCGCGTGCGGTCCATGTACGCCTTCACGCCGGGATACCGCGCGAAATAGCGCTCGATGTACTGCGCTGCCGCCGAGCGCTCGATCTCGAGCTGGCGGGAGAGTCCGAACGCGGACATGCCGTACATGAGCCCGAAGTTGATCGCTTTCACGTAGCGCCGCTGGTCCGCGCTCACGTCCTCGAGCGGCGTCCCGAACACTTCCGATGCAGTCGCGCGATGTATGTCCTCGCCTGCCGAGAATGCCCTCAGCAGGTTCTCGTCGCGCGAGATGTGCGCCATGATCCGCAGCTCGACCTGCGAGTAGTCCGCCGAGATCACGCAATAGCCCGGCGGCGCGATGAACGCTTCACGTATGCGCCGGCCTTCCGCGGTGCGAATCGGGATGTTCTGAAGATTGGGATCGCTGCTCGAAAGTCGCCCCGTGACCGCGACCGCCTGTGAATAGGAGGTGTGCACGCGCTTCGTGCGCGGGTTCACCATTTCCGGCAGCTTGTCGGTGTAAGTCGACTTGAGCTTCGACAGGCTGCGGTACTCGAGGATCAGCTTCGGCAGCGGATGATCGAGGGCAAGCTGCGCTAGCACGTCTTCGTCGGTCGAAGGCGTGCCGGAAGGCGTCTTCTTGATAATCGGCAGCTTGTGCTTGTCGAAGAGAATCTCCTGGATCTGCCGCGGCGAATTGATGTTGAACGGCTGACCCGCCTGTTCGTGCGCCCGCCGCTCGATGTCCATCATCTTCCCGCCGAACTCGCGCGAGAGACCGCCCAGAAGCCCCATGTCGATGAGCACCCCGTTGCGCTCCATCTCGAAGAGCACCCGCATCACCGGCATCTCGATATCGCGATAGATCCGGCAGAGCTTCTCGTCGCTGTCGACTTGCGGACACATCGCGCGGTGCAGCCGCAGCGTGACGTCAGCGTCCTCGGCGCCGTATTCCGTCGCCTGCTCGACCGCGACCTGCTCGAACGATATGCGCCGCGCGCCTTTTCCGGTCACCTCGTCGTACGTCGTGGTCTTCAGCTGCAGATGCCGCTCGGCGAGATTGTCCATGTCGTGCGACTTGTGGCTTTCGAGCACGTACGACTGGATGAGCGTGTCGTGCTGCACACCCGCAAGCTTCACGTCGTAATTCGCGAGTACATGCATGTCGAACTTGATGTTCTGCCCCACTTTCGCCTGTGCGGGATTCTCGAGCCACGGCTTGAGCCGCTCGAGCACGCAGCTCGCCGCAAGCTGCTCCGGGGCTCCGGTATAACGATGGCCGACCGGGATATATGCGGCACATGCGCGTTCGACGGAGAGCGAGATACCGACGAGCTCCGCCCGGAATGGATCGATACTCGTCGTCTCGGTGTCGATGGCGGCGATCTCGGCCCCTTCCAGACGGAGCGCCCATGCATTGAGCTGCTCTTCCGTGAGTATCGTTTCGTATTCGCACGCTTCTTCCGCACGCACCATGAGATTCGCCGGCACGGCGGGCGGCGGCACCTCGGCCGGAGCGGTTTCGCCTGCACCCGCGTCGAGCTCACGGCGCCACGTCTTGAACTCGAAGCGGTCGAAAAGCTGTGCGAGCTTCGGTTTGTTCTGCGGTTTCGCTTCGAGATCGGCAATGCGCACCGGCAACGGCACATCGCATTTGATCGTCAGGAGCTCACGCGCGCGCGGCAGCCAGTCGACGACCTTGCGCAGGTTTTCGCCCACGCTCCCGCCGATCTCGTCGGCACGACGGATAATCTCGTCGAGCGAGCCGTATTGCAGCAGCCACTTACACGCGGTCTTCGGCCCGACCTTCTCCACGCCCGGAATGTTGTCGATGCTGTCGCCGATCAGCGTGAGGTAATCGACGAAGCGATCGGGCTTCACGCCAAACTTTTTTTCAACGCCCGCCTCGTCGAGTGTTTCGTTCGACATCGTGTTCACGAGCGTGACCGCGGGGCTCACGAGCTGCGCCATGTCCTTGTCGCCCGTCGATATCACCACGCGCGTTCCGTCGCGCTCGGCTTCTTTCGTGAGCGTGCCGATCACGTCGTCCGCTTCGACGCCGTCGACGACGAGCAAAGGCCAGCCCATCGCGCCGATCGCTTCATGCAGCGCCTGCACCTGGAACGTGAGCTCGTCCGGCATCGCCTCGCGATTGGCTTTGTACTCGGCGTACAGATCGTCGCGAAAGGTCTTGCCTTTTGCGTCGAAAATCGCGGCGCTATAATCCGCGCGCACGTCTTTGTGCAGCTTGCGCAGCATGTTGAGCACGCCGTAGATCGCACCGGTAGGCTCGCCCTTCTTCGTGCGCAGATCCGGTAACGCGTGAAATGCGCGGTACAGATACGACGATCCGTCGACCAGCAGCAGAGTTTTCACGGAGTATGGAGTGCTTATGACAACACGAGACAAGTTTCCGCACCCGCTTGCGCCTGACCTGATGGAGAAGACGTGGGCGGCGCGCGAATCGTGGCGGGTGCTCGGCATTATGGCAGAATTCGTGCAGGCTACAGACAAGCTCGCCGCCATCCGTCCAGCCGTGAGTTTCTTCGGAAGCGCGCGAACGCTTCCGGGTCATCGCTACTACGGTCTCGCCGAGAGAACAGCGAGGCTTTTGTCGGACGCCGGTTTCAGCGTGATCTCCGGTGGCGGCCCGGGCATCATGGAAGCCGCGAACAAAGGCGCGCACGAAGGGAAGTCCCCGAGCGTCGCGCTCAATATCCTCCTCCCGCACGAGCAGCAATCCAATCTCTACCAGGACATCAGCCAGAACTTTCATTACTTCTTCGCGCGCAAAGTGATGTTCGTGAAATTCGCGACGGCGTACGTCGTGCTGCCCGGCGGATTCGGAACGCTCGACGAGGTGATGGAAGCGCTCACGCTCGTGCAGACAGGCAAGACGAGAAAGATGCCGATCATTCTCGTGCACGAGCCTTTCTGGCGCGGGATGCTCGACTGGTTCCGCACGACGCTCGTGAGCGAAGGCATGATCTCGCCCGAAGACATGAACCTCGTGCAGGTGATCGACGAGCCGCAGGCGGTCGTCGATGCGATCTTCGATTACTACGAGAAGCGTGGGTTCCAGCCGTCCGAGGCCGAAGAAGAGATCCTCCTCAACCTCTAATGCAGTGGCTGGTGACTGAATTCATTGCCGCGGGAGGGTACGCTTTCTGCTTTCACTTACGTACCCAAACCCGGATAATACGGGCGTATGAAACACCGCCACATGCGCACCTGGGTCGCGGCGTTTGCGCTCGCTTTAGCGCCAACAGTTGCCGCGCAGAATCCCGCTGATCGACCGCTGCCTGGACAGATACCGCCAACGGCAAAACCGAAGCCTGTGGCGCAGGCGCCTACGGATCGCAAGCTTCAGCCCGTGCCGGAACCGCCGGGACCCCCGCCCGGGCTCGAGCTCGATCCCTCTCTGGAACCGCAGGTCACGATCCAGCGCCGGGGCACGGAGACGGTCGAGGAGTTTCGGATCAGGGGACGCCTGTACATGATCAAAGTCACCCCGTCGCATGGAGTGCCTTACTACCTGATCGACGAGTACGGACGGGGCGATTTCGCCCGGCGTGACAGCTACGATACCGGCACGCGTCCGCCGATGTGGGTTATACATCAGTTTTAATGTCCGTCTACACCACCGTCACGCCGGAGGAACTGACCGCGTGGCTCTCCGACTACAACGTCGGCACACTCACTCGAATGCAAGGTATATCGGCGGGCATCGAGAACACCAACTATTTCGTCTACACCACCGCCGGCCGGTACGTACTGACGCTTTTCGAGAAGCTCACGGCGGCCGAGCTTCCGTTCTATCTCGACCTGATGGCGCACCTGGCGGATCACGGCATCCCGAGCGCGCGCCCGCTTCCTAACCATTCGGGTCGTTTACTGGGCGAGCTCAACGGAAAGCCGGCCGCTCTCGTCTCCTATCTTCCAGGTCGCGATGTGGAACGGCCCGACGCGACGCACTGCGCAGCGGTCGGCACCATGCTCGCGCGCATACATCTCGCCGGCCAGTCGTATCGCAAACGCATGGACAACCCGCGGGGCCTGTCCTGGTGGCGGGCCGTCGCGCCGCAGCTCATGCAGTTCCTCTCGCCCGCTGAAGCGAAGCTGCTCGAACGGGAGGTGGAGTTTCAGTCCCGCAGCCGCTTCGATGCACTCCCTCGCGGAGCGATCCATGCCGATCTCTTCAGGGACAACGCCCTGTTCGAAAGCACGCACATATCCGGAGTCATCGATTTCTACTTCGCATGCACCGACGCGCTGCTGTACGACGTGGCGATCTGCGTGAACGACTGGTGCGTGCTCGACGACGGGGCACTGGACGAAAGCAGGGCTGCGGCGCTTCTCGACGCGTATAGGGCGGCGAGACCGCTCGCTTCCGGCGAAGCGGCCGCATGGGCCGTGATGCTGCGTGCGGCGGCTCTGCGGTTCTGGATTTCGCGACTGTACGATTACCACCTGCCGCGTCCTGGCGAGCTCACGCACGCCAAGGATCCGGCGCACTTCCGCCGCATCCTCGAGCGGCACATTGCACACGAGCAGAAGCTCCCCGTGCAGAGCATATGACGCGTCTATAATCGCGCAATGACGAGGGCGCCGCCCTCGCAGCATGCCGGGAAGATCGCCTCATCCATGGAGCCTCGCGCCGTCAGCGTCGGACACGGCTGGACCTGGATCGTCCAGGGTTTCGCATTGTTCCGGAAAAGCCCGGCCGTGTGGCTCGCGCTGCTGCTCCTGCTTTTCGTGTCGATGAAGGTAGTGGTGCGTGTGCCGCTGCTCGGCATCATCTTCGTGCTGCTCATGCCGCACTTCATCGTCGGTCTCATGGAAGGCTGCCGCGCTCTCGAGCATGGCAGCCGCCTCGAGCTCGGTCACCTGCTCGCCGGGTTTCGCCGCAATGCTGCGCAGCTCGTCACGATCGGAGGCATCTCGCTCGTCGGCAATTTTGCCGTGATGATGCTGGTGATGGAGCTGGGCGGAGAAGCGATGACGGCCCTCGCCAAGGCGGTCACACAAGGCGCGCAGATGACGCCGCAGCTCACGCGCGAGATGCAGGCGGCCACCCGCACCGTCGCGCAGGCGCTCCTCATCGGCACGGCGGTCTCGCTGCCGTTGCTGATGGCCCTCTGGTACGCGCCGCTGCTCGTCTACTTCAACGATCTCGGTCCCTTGGCGGCGCTCAAGTCGAGCTTCCTCGCCTGCGTGAAGAACACCGGCGCGATGCTGCTCTACGGCCTCGTGATACTCGTCGGAATGTTCATCGCGATGCCGTTCAGCATCGCGATCGGACAGTACGATTTCGCGCTGATGCTGCTTGCGCCGATCGTCGTGCCGTCGGTATACGTGAGCTACAAAGACGTGTTCCTGGCGGGAACGGCGCCGCAGGCGGGCGCGGACTCCGTCACGGGCTGACGACTTTTACGCCGGCGCGAGCTTGGCGTACTCCAGCATCAGCCATTTCAGGCCAGCGTCGCGGAAGTTCACCTGAACGCGCGCATCGGCGCCGCGTCCTTCCGCGCTCACGATCACGCCCGCACCGAACTTCGGATGCGTCACGCTCTGGCCGATGCGCCAGGGTATACCGCTGTCTTTCAGCGACGGCTGCACCGGCATCGCACCGGCGTAGGCGCGCCCTGAACCGTAAAGTCCCGGCATGGTCCGGCCGCCTTTGGTCTTGCGCATGAGGTCGGGCGGGATTTCCTGGAAAAACCGCGAAGGCACGTTGAAGCGCGTCTGTCCGTGAAGCATGCGGCTCTGGGTGTAAGTGAGATTGAGCCGGCGTCGTGCACGCGTAAGCGCCACGTACATGAGCCGCCGCTCCTCCTCGATGCCGTCTGCTTCCGTGAGACTGTTCTCGTGCGGGAAAAGGCCTTCTTCGAGGCCGCTCACGAAGACGGCATGGAACTCGAGGCCTTTGGCCGAATGAACGGTCATGAGCTGCAGCGCTTCGCTGCCGGTCTCGGCCTGGTGCTCGCCTGCTTCCAGCGCGGCGTGCGCAAGAAACGCGGTGAGGTCATCCGGCTCGTCCACGCCTTCGGCGAGCGGCTGGGCGGCGCGCTCCGCCACGAAAGTTGTGGCCGCGTTGACGAGCTCCGCCAGGTTCTCGAGGCGGTCGGCCCCTTCACGCTCTTTCTCGTAATGCTGCTTGAGACCGCTTGCCGCGATCACGTGATCGATCGTCTCGGGCAGCGTGCGGCCCGCAGTCGCGGCGCGCATGTTCTCGATCAACTGGACGAATCCGGCGATGCTCGCCGCAGCTTTGCCGGAGAGCGTGTTCGCGCAGGCCGCGGCCCAGAGCGAAACACCGCGTTCACGCGAGATCTCCTGGATCTGCTCGACGCTTCGAGCGCCCACGCCGCGCGTCGGAAAATTGACGATCCGCAAGAACGCGTTGTCGTCGTCGCCGCTTGCGACGAGCCGCAGATAGGCGAGCGCGTGCTTCACCTCCTGTCGTTCGAAGAACCTGAGGCCGCCATAGACGCGGTAAGGTACGGATGCGTTGAAGAGCGCATGCTCGAGCACCCGGGACTGCGCGTTCGAGCGGTAGAGCACGCCGATATCGCCCAGGCTCACTCCGTTTGCCTTCAGCGATTTCACCTCGTCGACAATGTACGCGGCCTCCTCGATATCGGTCGCCGCCTCGAACACCCGCAGCGGCTCGCCCTTGCCGTCGGCCGTCCACAGGTTCTTCCCAAGCCGCTTCCGGTTGTGACCGATGAGTGCGTTCGCCGCGTCGAGAATGTTGCCTTGCGAGCGGTAGTTCTGCTCGAGCTTGATCACGCGCTCGATATGAAAATCGCGCTGCAGGTGCTGCATGTTCGCGGTATTCGCGCCGCGGAACGCATAGATGGACTGGTCGTCGTCGCCGACGGCGAATATGGAATTGCCGGAGCCGGCGAGAAGCTGCAGCCAGCGGTACTGCAGCTTGTTCGTGTCCTGGAACTCGTCGACGAGGATGTGCCTGAACCTGTTCCGGTAATGCTCTCTCAGGATTTCGTTCCGGCTGAGGAGCTCGTACGAGCGCAGCAGAAGCTCGGCGAAATCGACCACCCCTTCGCGCTGGCACTGCTGATCGTAGGCAGCGTAGATCTCGACGCAGCGCTGCGAGAAATCGTCGTAGGCTTCCGCGTCTTTCGCGCGTCGCCCCTCTTCCTTGTTCGCCGCGATGAACCAGGCCGCCTGCCGGGGCGGATAGCGCTCCTCGTCGAGGTTCATCCCCTTCATGATGCGCTTCACGAGCGCGAGCTGGTCCTGGGTATCGAGAATCTGGAAAAGCGCCGGCAGCCCCGCTTCCCGGTGATGGGCACGAAGCATGCGGTTGCACAGGCCATGAAACGTGCCCACCCACATGCCCCGCGTGTTGATCGGCAGCATCGCGGAAATGCGCGTCAGCATTTCCTTCGCAGCCTTGTTCGTGAAAGTCACTGCAAGGAGCCCGTGCGGGCTCACCTGCCCCGTCTGGATGAGCCACGCGATGCGCGTCGTGAGCACGCGTGTCTTGCCGCTGCCGGCGCCGGCGAGGATGAGCGCGGATTGCGCGGGCAACGTAACGGCTTCGAGCTGGTGCTCGTTCAGCCCTGCGAGGAATCGGGGAGGCATTTGAAGCGGCGTGGAAAAACAGTCCGATTATATCCAATATAATTCCAGGTTTTGCATTGACGGCCTCCAGCATGGAGCAGAGATACAACCCCCGCGTGGTCGAACGCGAAGCGCAGCGCCACTGGGAAGACACCGACGCGTTCGGTGCCGTCGAGGCGAGCGACAGGCCGAAGTACTACTGCCTGTCGATGTTCCCGTACCCGTCCGGGAAGCTTCACATGGGTCACGTTCGCAACTACACGATCGGCGACGTGCTCACGCGATATCACCGGATGAAGGGCTACAACGTCCTGCAGCCGATGGGTTGGGACGCGTTCGGCCTGCCTGCGGAAAACGCGGCAATGGCGAATGGTGTGCCGCCTGCGCAGTGGACGTACGACAACATCGCGTACATGAAAAAGCAGCTCAAGTCGCTCGGTTTCGCGATCGACTGGAGCCGCGAGCTCGCGACGTGCCGCCCGGATTATTACCGCTGGAACCAGTGGTTCTTCCTCCGCATGCTCGAGCGCGGTCTCGCGTACAAGAAAACGGGCGTCGTGAACTGGGATCCAGTCGATCAGACCGTGCTCGCGAACGAACAGGTGATCGACGGGCGCGGCTGGCGCACGGGCGCGCTCATCGAGAAGCGCGAGATCCCCATGTACTACTTTGCGATCACGCGCTACGCCGACGAGCTGCTCGGCGCGCTCGAGACGCTGCCCGGCTGGCCCGAGCGCGTCAAAGCGATGCAGGCGAACTGGATCGGAAAGAGCCACGGGGTGCGCTTTGCGTTTACGTACACCGCGGATGGCCGACAGGAGAAGCTCTGGGTCTTCACCACGCGCGCCGACACGATCATGGGCGTGACTTTCGTCGCCGTCGCCGCGGAGCATCCGCTCGCGCAGCGCGCCGCGCGCGATAACCCGGCGCTCGCTGCTTTCGTCGAAGAATGCAAACGCGGAAGCGTCATGGAAGCCGACCTCGCGACCGTCGAGAAAAAAGGCATGCCGACGGGGATTTTCGCGACGCACCCGCTAACCGGGGAGAGAATCGAAGTCTGGGTCGGCAATTACGTGCTCATGGGCTACGGCGAAGGCGCCGTGATGGCCGTCCCGGCGCACGATCAGCGCGATTTCGAGTTCGCGACGCAATATGACCTGCCGATCAAACCTGTCGTTCGTCCGAAGGACGGCGCGCTCGAGCTTCCGCTGAAAGCCGCTTACGTCGATTACGGCGTATGCATGAATTCCGGCAAGTATGACGGGCTGGACTATCAGGCCGCAGTGGACGCGATTGCAGCCGACCTCCAGGCGAAAGCACTGGGCGGAAAGCAGGTGCTTTATCGTCTCCGCGATTGGGGTATATCGCGTCAGCGCTACTGGGGATGCCCGATCCCGATCGTCCACTGCCCGACGTGCGGCGATGTCGGCGTGCCGGACGATCAACTGCCCGTCGTGCTGCCCGAGGATTGCGTGCCCGACGGCACCGGCAATCCACTCAATAAACGGCCCGATTTCGTGAACACCACGTGCCCGAAGTGCGGAGGCGCCGCGCGCCGCGAGACGGACACGATGGACACGTTCGTCGATTCGTCCTGGTACTACCTGCGCTTCGCGTGTGCGGACCAGCAGAATGCAATGGTCGACGCGCGGGTCGATTACTGGCTGCCGGTCGACCAGTACATCGGCGGCATCGAGCACGCGATCCTGCATCTGCTCTACTCGCGTTTCTGGACCAAGGCGATGCGGGATGCAGGGCTCGTGCAAATCGACGAGCCTTTCAGAAATCTGCTTACGCAAGGCATGGTGCTGAACGAGATCTTCCTGCGTAAAGGCGAAGCCGGCGCGAGGATCGTCTATTACAACCCGGCCGAAGTCGAATTGAAGTTCGACGACAAGGGCAATCGCGTCGGCGCGGCCCTCATCGCCGACGGCCAGTCCGTCGAGTCAGCGGGCATCGGCACGATGTCGAAGTCGAAGAACAACGGCGTCGATCCGCAGGCACTGATCGAGGAATACGGCGCGGATATCGCGCGCTTCTTCATGATGTTCACCTCGCCGCCCGAGCAGACGCTCGAATGGTCCGATAGCGGCGTCGAAGGCTCGGCACGTTTCTTACGGCGGCTGTGGTCGTTCGCGTACGAGACGCAGCAGTCCGGCCTGCATGCAGCCGATCCCGCGGGCATATCGCTCCCCGCGGAGCTCGCGTCAGCGCGGCGCGAGATTCATTCCGTGCTGAAGCAGGCCAACTACGATATGGGTCGGCACCAGTTCAATACAGTCGCTTCTGCCGGGATGAAAATACTGAACGCGCTCGAATCCCCGCAACGGGAGACAGCAAACGCGGAAGCCCGGGGCGCTGTAGTGCACGAAGGCCTCGCCATACTGCTGCGGCTGCTCTCGCCGATCACGCCGCACGTGAGCCACTATCTGTGGCGGGAGCTGGGGTACGGAGCGGAAATTCTCGCGGCGCCGTGGCCCGAGCATAACGAAGCAGCGCTGATCGAAGACGAGCTCGAACTCGTAGTGCAGGTGAACGGGAAAAAGCGTGGCGACGTTCGCGTGCCTCGCGACGCCGACAAAAAAGCGATCGAGGCGATCGTATTGGCGAACCCCGGCGTACAGAAGTTCGTGAGCGGTCAGCCGGTCAAGAAGGTGGTGGTGGTGCCGGGAAGATTGGTCAATGTGGTCGTCTGAATCCGGGAGGCGCGAGGTGAGAGGCACGAAGCTGACCCTAATCGGTGCGTTGATGTGTCTCACGCTCGGCGCCTGCGGTTTCCACTTGCGCGGCTTCGCGACGCTGCCTTTCAGTGCGCTTTACGTCGATGCGTCGCCCGCTTCCGTCTTTGCCACGCAGCTGCGACGTGTCATCGGCGCGGGAAGCCAGACGCGCATCACGAACAACCCCGCTGAAGCGGATGCAACGCTGCAGGTACTGAATGAGCTGCACGAATCGGAGATTCTGTCGCTCTCGGCCGGCGGCCGGGCGCGCGAGCTTCAGCTGCGCTATCGCGTGACGTATCAGGTGCTGGACAAGAACAAGACGCTGATCGCACCACCGACGGAGATCGTGCTCAGGCGCGAGTTTTCGGTCAACGACCAGGACCCTCGCGGCCAGGAGTCCGAGCAGGCGCTGCTTTATCGGGACATGCAGACGGATGCTGTACACCAGCTCGTGCGGCGCCTCCAGGCCGTCGCGAAAACCTCCGTAAAGACCTAGTGCGCCGAATCGTAAGTCCGCCCGCCGCGAAGCGAGGGACATCGTAGTTATTGTATGTAGCGCCGCCAGGCGCCTAGAGGGTACGCCCGCCGCGAAGCGAGGGGCATCGTAGGTTTTTATGCGCATAAACACCGAGCAGCTTCAGCAGCATCTCGCCCGCGGGATTCAGCCGCTCTACATGGTTTTCGGTGATGAGCCGCTGCTCGCCCTCGAAGCAAGCGACCGCATACGGGCAGCCGTTCGCGCCGCAGGCTATACCGAACGCGAAGTACTCACGGCCGAGTCGGGCTTTCGCTGGAGCGAGCTCGCGCACGCCGGCAGCGCGCAATCGCTTTTCGCGTCACAGAGGCTCCTCGAGCTGCGGATTCCGAGCGGCAAGCCCGGTACCGAAGGCAGCACGGCGCTGCAAAGCTACGCCCAACGCCTGCCGGCCGACACCGTGACGTTGATCGAGCTGTCGCAGGTCGACTGGCGCTCGCAGAAGTCCGCATGGTTCGACGCGCTCGAGCGCGCAGGCCTCGCCGTCGAAGCACGCGTCGTCGCGCGCAGAGCGTTGCCGCAATGGCTAGCGGGACGCCTCAAAGCGCAGCGACAGGAAGCGGACGCCGACACGCTCACGTTCATCGCCGATCGTGTCGAAGGCAATCTCATGGCGGCCTACCAGGAGGTACAGAAGCTCGCGCTGCTATTTCCGCCCGGCAAGTTGGGTTACGCGCAGGTGCGGGACGCCGTGCTCGACGTGGCACGCTATGACGTCTTTGGGCTCGGCGAAACCATGCTCGAAGGCGATCCGCTCCGGGTCGCCCGCATGCTCGACGGCCTCAAAGGGGAAGGCGCCGCCCCACCGCTGGCGCTCTGGGTCCTGACCGAGGAAATACGCGCGATCGGAACGATAATCGCAGGTGCGGCGACAGGTATGCCCGTGCAGCCGCTCGTCTCCCGCGCGGTGCGAGGATTCAACCACCAGAAACTCATGCAGGCGCGCTATCAACGCTATTCGGCCGATGACATAAACGACGCCCTGCGGCACGCGGCGGCGATCGATCGCATGATCAAGGGCCTCACGAAAGGCGATGTCTGGAACGAGCTCCTGCAGCTCGCGCTTCGCTTCTGCCGCATGGCACCCAAACGCAAGCGACGGCGCGAAGCCGAAGCAACATAGCCCGCCCGTGCGCTATGATTGCCGGCATGGATGTCCAAACCTACATGCACGGGATCGGACGAGCCGCGCGGGCGGCTTCCCGGCTGGTCGCCAAAGCAGATAGCGAGACGAAGAATCGGGCGCTCACCGCGACCGCACAGGCGCTCGAGCGCGCAGCCGAAGCGTTGCTCGCGGCGAACGCGCAGGACCTGAAAGCCGCCCAGGCGAAAAAGCTCGACGACGCGGTCATCGACCGGCTGGAACTCACCCCCAAGAGCATCGCGGCGATGGCGGACGGATTGCAGCAGATCGCTCAGCTGCCAGACCCGATCGGAGAACTGATCGACCTGCGCTATCGCCCGTCCGGCATACAAGTGGGCCGCATGCGCGTTCCGCTCGGTGTCATTGGCATTATTTACGAGTCGCGCCCGAACGTGACGGCAGACGCGGCGGGGTTGTGCCTGAAATCCGGCAACGCCGCGATCCTCCGCGGCGGCTCGGAAGCCGCGCATTCGAATCAGGCGATCGCTGCGTGTGTACGCGAAGGTCTCAGGGCCGCCGCGTTGCCGGAAACCGCCGTGCAGGTCATCGAGACCACCGATCGCGCCGCGGTGGGCGAGCTCATCACGATGCCCGAGTACGTGGATGTCATCGTGCCGCGTGGAGGCAAGAGCCTCATCGAGCGTCTGCAGCGTGAATCGCGCATCCCGATGATCAGGCACCTCGACGGCGTGTGTCACGTATACATCGATGACAAGGCCGATCTCGACAAAGCGGTGCGCGTCGCCGATAACGCGAAGACGCAGCGGCTCGGGACGTGCAACACGATGGAGACGCTGCTTGTCGCACGCGGCGTCGCCCGGGACGTTCTGCCGCGGCTCGCCCAGATCTACGTTGAGAAAGGTATCGAGCTCCGGGGAGACGAAGAAGCCCGGGCGATCGTGCCAAACATGGAAGCCGCCACGGAACGGGACTGGTACACCGAATACCTCGGACCGATACTTTCGGTGCGCGTCGTGGCCGGACTGGACGAAGCGATCGAGCACATCACTCTCTACGGATCGCAGCACACCGATTCGATCGTGACGGAGGACTTGAGCCGCGCGCGCCGTTTTCTGCGCGAAGTCGATTCGAGCTCGGTCATGGTGAACGCGTCCACGCGTTTCGCCGACGGGTACGAATTCGGTCTCGGCGCGGAGATCGGAATATCCACCGACAAGCTTCACGCCCGCGGACCCGTCGGACTCGAGGGACTCACGTCGCTCAAGTGGGTCGTGATCGGCGACGGACACATCAGACAGTGAGCAACGTCATCGAAGTCAAAGTCCCCGACATCGGGGACTTCAGCAATATCCCGGTCATCGACGTGCTGGTGAAAGCGGGTGACCGTATCGGCAAGGAAGACGCGCTCGTCACGCTCGAGTCCGACAAGGCGACGATGGATGTGCCGTCGCCCGCCGCCGGGGTCGTGCGCGACCTGAAGATCAAGGTCGGCGACAAAGTCTCCGAAGGCACGCTGCTCCTCACGCTCGAGTCGCAGGACGAAGGCAAACAGGCTCCCGAAGCGCGAGCGCCGAAGGAACCTGCCGCGGCACCGAGCCAGGAGGCGAAAGCGCCGTCCAGGGAAGTTCCGCGCGATACGATGCCGGCGACGCCTCCTGCAGCGCGCGTTTCGTCTCCCCGCAAGGGCGTCGATATCAATGCCGAAGTCGTCGTGCTTGGCGCCGGCCCCGGCGGCTACACCGCAGCGTTTCGAGCCGCCGATCTCGGGAAGAAAACGGTACTCATCGAGCGCTATCCGACGCTCGGGGGCGTGTGCCTCAACGTGGGCTGCATTCCTTCGAAGGCACTGCTGCACATCGCGAAAGTCATCACCGAAGCAGAGGAAACCGGCCACGCAGGCATCTCCTTCGGCAAACCGAACATCGATGTCGGCAAACTGCGCGCGTGGAAAGCCGGCGTCGTCGGCAAGCTCACGAAAGGCCTCTCGGGTCTCGCGAAGCAGCGCAAGGTCGACGTGGTGCAGGGACGCGGCGAATTCGCCTCGCCGAACACGATACGAGTAGACACCGCCGACGGTCCGAAGACAGTCGGTTTCGATCACTGCATCATCGCTGCAGGTTCATCGGTCGCGCGCATCCCCGGCTTTCCGTACGACGACCGCCGGATTTTCGATTCGACCGGCGCGCTCGAGCTGCCGGAAATTCCGAAGCGATTGCTCGTCGTCGGCGGCGGCATCATCGGGTTGGAAATGGCCACGGTCTATGACGCGCTCGGCAGCCGTATCACCGTCGTCGAGTTGATGGATTCGCTCATACCCGGCGCCGACAAGGATGTCGTGCGCGTGCTCTCGAAGCGCATCGAGAAGCGCTACGAGCGCATCCTGCTGAAAACCAAAGTCACGCGCATCGAGCCGCAAGCCGATGGGCTCAGAGTGACGTTCGAAGGCGAGAAAGCGCCGCAGCCGCAGGTCTACGATTACATTTTGATGGCCGTCGGCCGCAGGCCCAACGGACGCGACATCAAGGCCGAGGCCGCGGGCGTGGCCGTAAACGAGCGCGGCTACATTCCGGTCGACAAGCAGCTCCGGACGAACGTCCCGCACATCCATGCGATCGGCGACGTCTGCGGCGAGCCAATGCTCGCGCACAAGGCGAGCCATGAAGGGAAAATCGCTGCGGAAGTGATCGCCGGACACAAAGCGTATTTCGACGCGCGGACGATTCCATCCGTGGCGTACACCGATCCGGAAATCGCATGGATGGGCCTCACGGAGAGCGAGGCGCAGGCGCAGGGGATCGAGATCGAGAAAGCCGTGTTTCCGTGGGCCGCAAGCGGACGCGCGCTCGCCACCGGGCGCGACGACGGACTCACGAAGCTCCTCTTCGACAAGAAGAGCCGCCGGCTGCTCGGCGCCGCGATAGTGGGTGTCAACGCGGGCGAGCTCATCTCGGAAACAGTGCTGGCGCTCGAAATGGGCGCCGATGCGGCAGACATCGGCCTCACGATCCATCCGCATCCCACGCTCTCCGAAACCGTTTTCTTCGCCGCCGAAATTGCCGAAGGCAGCATTACGGATCTGTACATGCCGAAGAGATCGTGAAGACGCATCGCTCTCCCGGGACAGCGGCCGCTTTTTCGCGGCCGCTGTTGCTTTCAGCCTTACCCGACTGCAACGAACTCCACGCCGTTCTGCTGTAACCCGACGAGGCTGATGTTGCCTTCGTTGAGCGGCTGATCCGCCGCGAGCGCGAGCAGCTCGGCCTGGGTCATCGTGCCGCCGCTACCCTGCAGCAGTCCGACGAAGAAATCGCGTGTGGCATCCGAAGGTAGAGTCCCCACCACGTTGCGATAGACCGTGTTCACGAAGTCCACGTTGCTGCGCGATCCGGCGAGCGACAGGTAGAGGTCCGTGCCGAGCGCGAGATCTGCAACCTGCACCAGGCTCAAGCCCTGGTCGAAGATGCTGATGCCGACGCCGACGAGATCCGGCGTGACGCTGTTCGCGCCGAATGCGGCGCCAATGAGCCTCACCGTATTGCCGGCGGACTGTCCCACGCCGAGATCAAAGGCGACGGCTTCGTCGGCAAAGCGCAGGCGCTCGACACGCGACAGCGTGTCAGTGCCGTCCGTTCCCGCCTGGTCCGTCACTGTGAATCCGGTGGCCGTTCGAACGACGCTGTACCCGCTTCGCACTCCTCCATACACCGCAGTATCCGCTCCACCCGCCCCGTCGATCGTGTCATCGCCGGCGCGCCCGCGAAGCTCGTTGATCCCGTCAGAGCCGATGATCGTGTCGTCGAAGTCCGAGCCTTCGGCGTTTTCGATCGACACCAGCACGTCCGTACCGCCCAGCGCGAGAATGCCACCTGGACCGTTGTAGCCGTCCAGCGCAGCGCCGAGGGTGAGGCTGATTTGCACTGCCGCCGGATCGCCGCCGTAACTCACCCAATCATTGCCGGGGCCGCCGTCCATGAGATCGCTGCCGCCGCGGCCGCGAAGCCATTGATCACCGAAGCCGCCGCGTAGGATGTCGCTCGAATGCGTTCCACCCAGGCCTTCGATGTTGATCAGCGTATCCGTCCCGCCGAGCTTGTCGTTCACGACGCCCGAACCATTTTCGATGAAGGCGTCGATGCCACCGAGAACGAGTGGAACGTTCGAATACGAGGCGAAATCGAGGCCCGCGCCGCCGTCGATGAAGTCATTGCCTGCATCCCCGGTGAAGAACTCGCGCACGCTGACGTCATCGCTTCCACGGAAGTGGTCGTCGAAATCGGAGCCGCGGGCCTGCTCGATACTGGTGAGCGTATCGGTGCCCCCCATGCCGTCGCTTGCGGCACGCGCAGCCACGGTCGTGCCGGTTACGACGATCGATGCAGCGCTCAGGTTGACGATGACCCCGGCCGTCGATTGCTGGAAACGCACCTCGTCCGACCCTCCGCCGCCGTCGAGCTTATCGTTACCACGCCCGCCGTCGAACTGGTTGTTCTCGTTGTTGCCGGTGAATGTGTCGTTTCCAGCACCGCCGAATACCTGATCGATGTCGATCAGCGTATCCGTGCCGCCGCGGCCGTCATTCGCGACCCCGGTTGCAAGGTTCACGGTTATCGCCTGCGTGGCGCTGTTGTTCGCGTAATCGGCGCGATCGGTCACGCCATCCTGACCGCTGAATTTCGAGTTGTTGCCGTTTATCGTGTCGTTGCCGGAGTTGCCTCGGAAAGATTCGAAAAAAGTACCGGCCGAGCTGCGGCTGAGGCTCCCGCCGGTCAGAGTGTCGTTACCCGCGCCGCCGCGCACACTGTCGACCTCTGCGAGCGTGTCGGTTCCACCGACTCCATCGAGAGCGATGCCGGTAGCAAGATTGACATTGACCGACTGTTTGCTGGTATTGCCGGCGTAATCCGCCACCGTAAAGAAGCCGGTTCCGCCACCACCGGTGATCGAATCGTTCCCACCACGGCCGACGAAAAATTCACTGACGGTATTGCCCTGGGCATTCACGCCATGAGACGGATCTCCCCCGATGAATGTGTCGTTACCGCCCGTCCCGAGTACCGTTTCGATGCTGAGGAGCTTGGTATTTCCGCCCGTGCTCGTCGCCAGCCCTGTCGCGAGATTCACGGTTACAGGTGTCGAGCCGTCTGCGACCTCAGTCACGCCGGTTGGGTAATTCAACGTATCCGAGCCCTCACCGCCGTCGAGCGTATCGTCGCCCCATGGAAACCCGTCCGGAGTGGTGCCTACGAGCGAAAACGTGTCGTTACCAGGGCCACCTGCCATCCCGTCGTTCCCGCCAAAACCATACAGTCGATCGTCACCGGGACCGCCTGTGAGAACGTTGTCGAGATCATCGGTCCCCGTTGCGATCGTGTTGTCTCCCACGACGAGCAGACTGCCATCTACAAACATCACGTTCGTCGTAGTGAGCGTCTTGGAGTCCGTCTGAAGGGTGATCGTTTTTCCCGCAAGGGTGATCCGAGTAGATCCGGTTCCGACACTAAGCGATACATCAGCTGCCGATGCCGCCGGGTCATTGACGTTCAGGACGTCGGCGAGCGGATTGAATGCAATGCTCTGGTTGTTCGATAGCGTGGTCCAGTTGAATACGGCCATACGTCACTCCCCTGTGAATTGTTCGGATAGATTGGTTTGAGCTCGCGTGCGTCGTGTGAATGCGCATCGATCTCACGCGAGTACCGTAGCGATCCATCCACGTATGCGGTATCCGCCCTTGGGTGGATACGAAATGCGCGATCTCGCGCCGCGACTTGCGAACCGCCCGATCGCGCGTGAATATCCGCATGCGATGCTTCTAGAACAACCTGCGTAAGGGAGGACTTATGAGCTTGCTGCATTCATGGTGTCGTCGGATTGCTTTTGCCGCAGCTTTCGTCGCTGCCAGTGCCTCGGGCGCAGACAAGCCCCCTCCAGGCTGGAGTGCGAGCAACGTCGAGCTCGTCGGCTACACCATGATGAACGGGCATCCCGCGTTCAAGATCACGATGACGCGCGCGGGCGATCGCTGGTACATCATCGGCGGTCATTACAACGTGCCTGGCTGGAGCGTGATCGACGTGACCGACCCGCGCAATCCGCGAGTGGCGAAGTTCATTCCGGGACCGCCGAACACGAGTACGAATCAGGTCGATTTCGCGGACGGGATTCTCGTCGCGTCACTCGTGCGGCCGAACAATCGCCTCGATGCCGGGCTGGATCCGAAGAATCCGTTTCAGGCGGGCGTGATGCT
The DNA here is from genome assembly GCA_035650035.1 of Burkholderiales bacterium. Taxonomy (GTDB): domain Bacteria; phylum Pseudomonadota; class Gammaproteobacteria; order Burkholderiales; family SG8-41; genus JAQGMV01. Next base: position 19,791 of record DASRIK010000467.1, read on the forward strand.
GATCGACATGAAGGACCCGCTCAATCCGAAAGAGCTCGGACGATGGCTGACGGACAAGCCCAATGGCCGCGGCACACATCGAAATCTGTACCAGGGCGGCCGCTATGTCCACCTCGCGGCAGACATGCAAGGCTACAGCGGCGACATTTACGTGATCCTGGACATCAGTAATCCCGCGAAGCCCGTGGAGGCCGGCCGCTGGTGGGTACCGGGACAGAACTTCGGTGCCGGCGAGACACCGCAGAAAGATCCCATCGTCAATCTTCACAACCCGAATTTCGTCGATGCGAACAACCACGTGTATCTCTCGTACGGCGATGCCGGCATGGTGGTACTCGATATAAACGATCCGTCGAAGCCAAAGCTCGTCTCGCGTACCAAATTCGAGCCCAGGCATCGCTTCGACGTGCACACTGTCACGCCGTTCTACAAGCGCAAGCTCGTGATCGCGAACTCCGAGTCGGTGACGTACAAGTGCGAAGGACCGCTCGACCATGTGACTATCGTCGATGTAGCGAATCCGGCGAATCCCGTTTCCCTCTCCCGCTTTCCAGTGCCGATTCCGCCGGCCGACGCGCCTTACACGAGCTTCTGCGACAAAGGCGGGCGCTTCGGGCCGCACAACCAGAACCAGCTCCAGCACAACCCTCACGTCGAGAAACAGGGCAATCTCGCCTACGTGACGTGGTTCAACGCAGGGCTTCGCGTTTATGACATTTCGAATGTGCGGCTGCCGCGGGAAGTCGGCCACTTCATGGCAGGGGCGCCGGAAAAGCAGTACCTGAGCTACTACGGACCGTACGTGCGGATGGAGGACGTGTTCGTCGACGCGCGCGGCTACATCTATCTGACGGGAGGCGCGCAGCAGGGCCTTTACATACTGCGCTACACGGGGCCTCGTAAGTGAGGTCCACGAGCAGGCACGAGAGCCGCTTGAAGTCACCGGCCTGCGCGCCTATCTATACGGAGTGCATACCGCGGACGAACGGACAACCGGATGAAGTACAAGGACTATTACGCGACGCTCGGAGTGGTCAAGAGCGCGAGCGCCGAGGACATCAAGAAATCGTACCGGAAGCTCGCCCGTAAATATCACCCCGACGTGTCGAAGGAAAAGGACGCGAAGGAGAAATTTCAGGAAGTCTCCGAAGCGTACGAGACACTCAAGGATCCGGAAAAGCGGGCAGCCTACGATCAGCTCGGAAGCTATCAGCCGGGCCAGGATTTCCGGCCGCCGCCAGGCTGGGAACAGCAGTTCCAGTCGGGCGGTTTCTCGTTCGACGACCTCGATCTCGCAGACCTCTTCGCGGGCCTCGGCGGCGGCGCGCGCGGTTTCCGGGGAAGCGCGCGTGCGCGGCCCAACATGCCGATTCCGGGTGAGGATTACGAAGTGCCGGTCCAGATCGCGCTCGAGCAGGCATACCACGGCACGACGCTCGACCTGAACCTGCAGATCCCGGAGTACGCCGAAGACGGTCGGCTGCGCCGTACGCCTCACGCCATCAAGGCGCGCATACCGAAAGGTGTCACGGACGGCGAGCGGCTGCGCCTGCCCGGCAAAGGCGGCAAGGGCGCGAACGGCGGGCGCGACGGCGACCTTTACCTCATCATACGCATCGCGCTGCACCCGTTGTTCCGCGTGACGGGCCGCGATCTGTACCTGGATCTCCCGCTTGCGCCGTGGGAGGCCGCGCTCGGAACCACGGTGGAAATCCCGACGCTCGGCGGGCCGGTGCGGCTGAAGATCCGGCCAGGCACGCAAGGCGGACAGCATTTGCGACTCGCCAGGCGCGGCCTGCCCAAGCCGGGCAGCGAAGGCGATCTCTACGCGATCGTACAGATCGCGGTACCCGCGTCGGCGAACGAGCGGGAGAAAGAGCTTTACAGGCAGCTAGGCGAGGCGTCCAGCTTCGATCCGCGTGCGCATTTCAAGCAGGAGACGGGCAGTGAAACTCGAACACACTGAAGCGGTATGGCTGGATGAGCGCGGAGCGGTGACGCTCGTCGAGCTCGCCGAGTGTTCGGGGCTGACCGAGTCGGAGCTTCGCGAGCTCGTCGACCTTGGGGCGCTGGATCCGCTGGATCCCGAAGCGCCGCAGTGGAGCTTCGCGGCGCGCTGCATCAGCTCGGCTCGAACGGCGACACGGCTGCGGGCCGATTTCGAGCTCGACACTCACGGCCTCGCGCTCGTGCTTTCGCTGCTCGAGCGCGTGCAGGAGCTCGAAACAGCGCTTCAGCGCATGAACGCCCAGCTCCCGAGAAGACCGCGCTGACGCACGCCCCAGTACGGTGCGGCGCGAGCTTGTCGGTCGCGTCGCGGTACGCGCTTTGCAGAAGCCCGGAACCTACGAACGAAAGGAAACGCAATGGCCTTCAGCACCTTACAGGACAAGCTCGGTTTATCCAGCCGCGCCGCCGATATCGATCGCCAGCTGGACGACGCCGTCGCCGAAAGCTTTCCCGCGAGCGACCCGGTGTCCCTTGCACAACCGCACGACCCGGCCGAAGTGGGTGTACGGTCGAGCGCTTCGCTCACCAACTGGCTGCTCGTCGGTGGCGGTCTGCTCGCCGTGATCGCACTCATAGCGTTGCGAAGATAACCTCTCTTCGGACAGTGTTTTTGGCGGGTCGCCGAGACGTCAAATAAAGCCCTAATCCCTGATATTTCGCGCTTTTCAGGGCCGGGCCAAAAGCGTAGCATTACGGCGCACAAAATCGCGCCTTGTACGGCTTTGCACGCTTGGTAAGGACTTCCCTCCAGCGCTAGAGCAAAACCTCGGCGTACCGGAGGATTCTTGAAGCCCACGGATATCCAGCAGCCCGACTATTTCCATAAAGTCGTCGATTGTCAGTGGGCGTGCCCCGCCCACACGGCCGTCCCCGAATACATACGGTTGATTGCGGCAGGCCGCTACAGCGAAGCCTATCTCGTCAACTGGAAGTCGAACGTTTTTCCCGGCATCCTCGGCCGCACATGCGACCGCCCGTGCGAGCCTGCGTGCCGCCGCGGACGCGTCGAGGAGCGCAACACCGAGAAGCCCGAACCCGTTGCGATCTGCCGCCTGAAACGCGTTGCCGCCGATAACAAGGACGACATTCGCGCTTTCCTTCCGAAACCTGCGCAGCGAAAAAACGGCAAGCGCGTCGCGCTCGTCGGCGCAGGCCCGGCATCGCTCACCGTGGCGCGCGATCTCGCGCCGCTCGGCTACGACATCACGGTTTTCGATGGGGACAACCGCGCGGGCGGAATGATCCGCACACAAATCCCGCGGTTTCGTCTGCCCGAGTCGGTCATCGACGAAGAAGTCGGCTACATCCTCGATCTCGGCGTGACTCTCCGCGGGGGACAGAACATCGACAGCCTGAAAACGCTGCTCGCGGAAAACTACGACGCGATTTTCGTCGGCAGCGGCGCGCCGCGAGGCCGCGACCTCGAAGTTCCAGGACGCAAGGATGGCGCGGCCAACATTCACATCGGCATCGACTGGCTCTCCAGCGTCTCCTTCGGCCATATCGAGAAGATCGGCAGGCGCGTCATCGTGCTCGGCGGCGGCAACACGGCGATGGACTGCTGCCGGTCCGCCAAACGGCTCGGCGGCGAAGACGTGAAAGTGATCGTGCGCTCCGGCTACGAGGAAATGAAAGCCTCGCCGTGGGAAAAGGAAGACGCGACCCACGAAGGTATTCCGATCCTGAATTACCTCGTGCCGAAGTCGTTCAAGATAGAGAGCGGCAAGCTGACCGGCATGATTTTCGAGAAGGTGAAAGCGACTTACGACGCGCGCGGCCGCCGCGAGCTCGTGCCGACCGGCGAGCCGGATCAGCACTTCGAGTGCGACGACGTGCTCGTCGCGATCGGGCAGGAGAACGCGTTCCCGTGGATCGAGCGCGACATCGGCATCGAGTTCGACAAATGGGGCATGCCCGTCGTCGACAAGGTGACGATGCGCTCGACGCATCCGAAAATCTTCTTCGGGGGCGACGCGGCTTTCGGCCCGAAGAACATCATCTGGGCTGTCGCGCACGGCCATGATGCAGCGGTCTCGATCGACAAGATGCTGAACGGCGAAGACATGAACGAGCGGCCGGCGCCTGGCGTCACGCTCGTGTCGCAGAAAATGGGCATACACGAGTGGAGCTACGACAACGACGTGTCTCCGGAGCAGCGCTACAAGGTGCCGTGGCAGGACAAGAAAGTGACTCTCCGCGACATCAAGGTCGAGGTCGAGCTGGGTTTCGATCCCAAGACGGGTTTTGCCGAAGCGCAGCGATGCCTCAATTGCGACGTGCAGACGGTGTTCACCACCAAGCTCTGCATCGAATGCGACGCGTGTGTCGACATCTGTCCTACGGACTGCATCACATTCACGGACAACGCCGAAGAACCGGATCTGCGGACGCGCCTGCGAGCGCCTTCGCTGCATACGGACCAGGCGCTTTATGTCTCCGACACGCTGAAGACCGGTCGCATCATGGCGAAGGACGAAGACGTGTGCCTGCATTGCGGCCTTTGCGCAGAGCGCTGTCCGACCGGCGCCTGGGACATGCAGAAGTTCTTCCTCGAGATGACATATGCGGGCCCCGGCTGCCGCAAACCTCAACGAAAGGCGGCGTGAGCGGCGCGTATGGAAAAGGTCCAGAGCATCCAGGCTGTAAACGACTTCGTCGTCAAGTTCGCTAACGTGAACGGCTCCGGGTCCGCTTCGGCGAACGAGCTGTTCGCGCGCTCGATCCTTCGCATGGGCGTGCCGGTTTCACCGCGAAACATCTTTCCTTCCAACATCCAGGGTCTGCCGACCTGGTACGAAGTGCGGGTGAACGAGACCGGGTACCAGGGCCGGCGCGGCGGCGTCGACTTGATGGTCGCCATGAACCCGCAGACCTGGGACATCGACGTGAAAGAGATCGAGCCGGGCGGCTATCTCTTCTACGACAGCTCCAAGCCGCTGCCGAAATCGAAGTTCCGCGACGACGTGAACGTGATCGGCATGCCGCTCACGGAGATCTGCAACGCGACGTATTCCGACCCTCGCCAGCGTCAGCTCTTCAAGAACATCATTTATGTCGGGGCGCTCTCGGCGCTGCTCGACATCGATCCGGCGGAGATCGAGAAGCTTTTCTCGGAGCAGTACAAGGGCAAGGAAGCGCTGCTCCAGTCCAACGTTAAAGCATTGCGGCTCGGACGCGATTACGCGCTGCAAAACCTCTCGTGCCCGCTGGGCATCCGTGTGAAGCGCGCGAACAACGTCGGCAACAAGATATTCGTCGACGGAAACAGCGCAGCCGCGCTGGGTGCTGTCTATGGTGGCGCCGCGGTGTGCGCGTGGTATCCGATCACGCCTTCATCGTCGCTCGCGGAGAGCTTCATCCGCTACTGTCAGAAGCTGCGGGTCGACGCAGCCAGCAGCAAGAACAAGTTCGCGATCATCCAGGGCGAAGACGAGCTCGCTTCGATCGGCATCGCGATCGGCG
>DASRIK010000468.1:0-4919 GCA_035650035.1 Burkholderiales bacterium
AGCAGCCCATGCCATTGCGTGACCACGAATCCCGGGACCCCTGATTCGATCATTGTCGGGAGCTCGGGCGTCATCCTGGAGCGGGTCGGGCTCGCGATCGCAAGCGCTTTCAGCTTCTGCGTCCTCACCTGACCGTACACCGAGCCGCCGCTGAGGAACGAGAGATGGATGCGGCCCGACAGCATGTCGGGAAGCGCGGCGCCGACGCCTTTGTACGGAACGTGCACCATTTTCGTTGCGGTGGTCAGCGCGAAGAGCTCACCGGCGAGATGGGCGAGTGATGCCGGACCCGTCGACGCGAAATTGAGCTTCGCCGGGTTGGATTTCGCATACCCGATAAGATCCTTTACGGACTGCACCGGCAAGGAAGGATGTACAGTCAGTATGTAGGGACTCGCCGCGATCTGCGAGACGGCGTCGAAGTCGCGAAAGAGATCGTAGCGCGTCTTGTTGACGACCCCATAGACCACGAGGCTCGCGCTGAGAACCATCAGCGTATAACCGTCGGGCGCGGCTTGCGCCGTCAGCTCTGCAGCGATGCTACCGCTTGCGCCGGCGCGGTTATCGACGACAACGCTGTGGCCGAGTGCTTCGCTCAATGGCGTCGCGATTTGTCGCGCGACGAAATCGAGACCGCCGCCGGCACCTGAAGACACGATGATTCGAATGGGCTTCGCGGGCCATCCCGCAGTTTGCGCTGCACCGGGCAGCGAAAATGCGGAAAAGGCAAGCACGAAGACGGCCGCAACGCTGATGCGCAGTCTGGACACCATCTTTTCCTCCTCGTTTCCGGGAGTATAAAGACGGCCGGCGGTTTAGAATACCGGGCCCCATTCGGTCATGTGCTCGCGCGGCGAGCATTGCAGGAGCTCTCATGCCAGGCAAGTTCATTACGTTTTGCGCGGCTGTTCTCGCGGCCATGGTTACACATCACGCATCCGCTCAGAGCTATCCGGTCCGCCCGGTCCGCGTCATCGTGCCGTTCGCGCCCGGCGGCAGCCTCGACGTCGTCGGACGTGTCGTGCTCGACAGAACGTCGCAGCTCATCGGGCAGCAGGTCGTCATGGATTTTCGTCCGGGCGCGTCCGGGAACATCGGGACCGAGCTTGTGGCGCGCGCTGCGCCCGACGGCTATACGCTGCTGCTCAACACGCTTCCGCTCGTCGTGAACCCCAGTCTCTATCGGAAGCTGCCATTCGATGTCACGAAGGATCTCGCCCCCGTTTCGCTGATTGGAACCGCCCCATTCGTGCTGGTGGTGCATCCGTCGTTGCCTGCGAAATCCGTTAAAGACCTCATCGCGCTCGCACGCGCCCAGCCGGGCAAGCTCAATTACGCCTCAGCCGGCATTGGGACCAATCTGCATGTGGCCGTCGAGCTCCTGAAGAACCTCACGAAAACTGACATCGTGCACATCGGATACAAAGGCGGTGGCCCGGCGCTCGTCGCGACGCTGAGCGGTGAAACCGGGCTCAGCATCCTCAGCATTCCGGCGGCGCTGCCGCACATGCAGAGCGGCAGGCTGCGTGCGCTCGCGACGACCGGAGCCAGGCGCAGCCCGAGCTTGCCGGACCTGCCGACGATTGCAGAAGGCGGAGTACCCGGTTACGAATTTTCGAGTTGGTGGGGCGTGCTCGCGCCGGCGGTCACACCGCCCGCGGTGATCAACACCTTCAATGAGCACGTAACGAAAGCGACGCGCACGCCGGAGGTGAGCAAGCGGTTCGCCGACGAGGGCGTGGAAACGATCGCAAGCTCGCCCGAACAGTTCGGCGCGCACATCAAACGCGAGCTCGTGCGCTGGGCTAAAGTGGTGAAAGACAACAAGATCGAGCCTCAGTAGGGCGGCAGCACGGCACCGCGTGCGCCACGAGACCCTTTGACTCCGCTAGGCCCAGGCGCAGGCTGCACACCCGCCGCTGGTCATCCTGCGTTACTCGACCCGCACGCCCGCGCGCTGCACGACTTTGGCCCAGCGTTCTATATCGGACGAGAGCAATCGTACGAACTCTTCCGGCGTGCTGTAGCGAACGTCGACGCCCTCGGTCGCCAGGCGCTCGCGCACCGCTTGCTGTTTCAGCACGGCGGTGATGTCCGTATTCAGCCGCTGCACGATGTCCGGTGGTATTCGCGCCGGTCCGACGAATCCGTACCACAAGCTCGCCTTGTATCCGCTCACGCCTGATTCCGCCACTGTCGCTATGTCGGGCAGGGCCGGCGAGCGTTGCGCGCCGGTTGTCGCGAGCGCCCGAAGACGTCCGGCGCGCACCTGCGGCATCACCGACGCGCTCGTTCCGAACGTGAGCGAAACCTGCCCGCCGAGAAGATCCGTCACGACGAGCCCCATGCCCTTGTAGGGGATGTGCACCATCTTCGTTCCGGTGAGCGTTTCGAAAAGCGCGCCCGCGAGATGTCCTGACGACCCGACGCCCGCCGAACCATAGGTCAGTTGCCCCGGCCGTCCTTTCGCGAGCGCGATGAGCTCCTTCACGTTCTTCGTCGGCACCGAAGGATGCATCGCGAGCACGAGCGGACTCGATGCAACCAGCGTGATCGGCGCGAAATCCCTGAGCGAGTCGTAAGGCAGCTTTTTGTAGAGCGTGGCGTTCACCGCATGGCCGCTCGGAATGAGCACGATCGTGTAACCGTCCGGAGCCGCGCGCGCCGCGGCCTCGGTGCCCACAATCCCGTTGGCGCCCGGTCTGTTTTCGATGATCACCTGCTGTTTCAAGCTCTCGGAAAGCCTCGGTGCGATGATGCGGCAGATGTTGTCGTTGCCGCCTCCCGGCGCGAACGGCGAAAGGATGCGCACCGGCTTCGACGGGTAGAGCTGCTGGGCTGATGCAAGCCCCGGACATGCGCACAGCAGCCATGCCGCCGAAAGACAAACTCTGGTTCTTGCCAGCATGAAACCTCCCCCGATACTCTGCGTTACACTCCATGCAACCACTTCGGCGGGAAGTGTGCCATAACGATCTTGAGAAAGAGCAAACCCGAACGCTCCTCGAATGAACCGCAGGTGCCGCCCGAGCGTGAGCACCCGGAGGTTATCGTCGATTTCGTTTTCCGTGAGGGCGTTCTTTATATTGCCGTCGCGAACGTCGGCGGAGCGCCCGCTCACGACGTGGTCGTGAAATTCGACAAGCCATTCCGAGGTCTCGGTGGCGAGCGGGAAATCCCGTCCCTCGCGCTCTTCAAACGTCTGCTTTTTCTCGCGCCGTACAAAGCGATCGAAACTTTCGTCGATACGAGCAGCGCCTATTTCGCGCGCCGCGAACCGACGCGCCTCACCGCGCATGTCACGTACCGCGATACGGAGCGACGTCCGTACGAGCGCCGCATCGCTCATGACCTCTCGATCTACAAGGACATAGCGTACCTCGTGCAGCATACCCCGGCCGGCTCGCCGGCAGGCAGCGCGCCGAGCGTCCGCAGGGCGTCATCTGGCACCTGGGAGAAAAAATATGGCAGTTAGAAGAGACCGGCCTTACTGCAACTTCAATTTTCTGGTCGACCTCGGTACCGGGGATACGGAGGGCCCGGATGCCGGCTTCGAGGAAGTCGTGCTGCCGGAAGTCTGGGTCGATGTCATCGAGTACCGGAACGGCAACGACAAGGAAAATTCCGTGCGCAAGCTGACGGGCCTCGACCATTGCGGGAACGTGATTCTCAAGCGCGGCGCCATCGGCTCGCTCAACCTCTACCAGTGGTACAACCAGATCCGGAACGGCGATACACAGGCGCTGCGCACGGTCGTCGTCCAGTTGCAGAACGAGGACCATACCGCCATCGTGCAAACCTGGAAGCTGCTGCGCACGCGCATCGTGCGCATGAAATGGGGCGCGCTTCACGCGAAAAGCAAGGAAGTCGCCGTGGAATACGCCGAGCTCGCCTGCGAGCGGCTGGAGATGGAATAGAAGGTGCCTGCATGCGGGCACCGCACGTGCTCATTCGAGCTCGATGCCCGCGTCCTTGACGAGCTTTGCCCACTGCGTCGCGTCTTCGCGTATGAAGCGCGCGAACTCTGCTGGCGTAGATGAGCTGACATCGACACCCTGCGCGATCAGACGCTCCTTGACGGACGGTGCGTCGAGTGCTTTCCGCGTGTGCGCGTTCAGGAGCTCGACGATGGCAGTGGGAGTCTTCGCCGGCACCATCAGCCCGTACCACGCTTCGACGCTGTAGCCCGGAAGGGTCTCGCCGATCGTCGGCACGTTCGGCAGCACCGGCGAACGCTTCTTGCCGGTGAGCGCAACGGCTTTGAGCTTACCTGCCTTGACCTGCGTGAGACCCGCGACGAGCGGCGAGAAAGTCGCCTCCACTTCGCCGGACATCGCCGCGAGCAGCGTTGCCGCCGCGCCTTTGTATGCGATGTTGAGAAGCTTGACGCCGGTCTTCACGCGAAACAACTCTCCCGCGAGATGGTTCGTCGTTCCGGGACCGGATGACGCGACCTTGACGCCGTCCGGCCGCGCTTTGGCGTACGCGATGAGCTCAGGGACCGAGCTCACCGGGACCGACGGGTGCACGACGAGCACGGTGGGCGAGACGCCGATCAGAGAGACGGGCGCGAACGCTTTCATCGGATCGAGCGGCAGCTTCCGCTTGAAGTTCGGGCTGATCGTGATCACGGGCTGAGCCAGGTACCATGTATAGCCGTCCGGATTCGCGTTCGCGGCGATTTCCATGCTCAGCACGCCGCCGGCACCGGGCCGTCCGTCGATGATGACGCGCTGACCGAGCTGCTCTCCGAGCCTGTCGCCGGTGATACGCGCAATCGTGTCGCTCACGCCGCCCGGCAGAAAGCCGGTGACGAACCGGATCGGCTTGTTGGGATAGTTGCCTGGCGGCGTTTCAGCGGCGTGACTGACGGTGCCCACGGCGATCAGCGCCGCGATCGCGAGCCTGGAACCGACGGC
>DASRIK010000469.1:0-6119 GCA_035650035.1 Burkholderiales bacterium
AACGGAGGCGCCTTCGCGCGCGAAAGTTTTCGAGATCGATTCGCCGATTCCCTGTCCCCCTGCGGTTACGATCACGATGGAGCCGTCCAGCCGTCCTGACATGATGTTCTCCTCTCCTTGACGCCTGGCGCGTCCACGCGCCCGCGAGCCCTGCATCATAGAAGAAAAGCAGGTGCGAAAACCAAGGTAAACTTCCGTGCACGTTGTGTGGCGCAAAAAAGCGAGGAGGAGAACGATGGCTGAGCGCCTGACGTGGTTGCTCGTTGCGGCGATGGTGTGTGCCGCGGTGCCTGCGAGTGCCCGTGCGGCAGACGCTGACGAGTACCCGACAAAACCCGTGCGATTGATCCTCGCCTCCGCGCCCGGCGGCGGCATCGATATCATCGGCCGTCTGGTGGCGCAGAAGCTCGCGGAGGTGTGGCCGCAGCAGGCGATACCGGACAACCGACCGGGCGCGGGCAATACAGTCGCTACGGGCCTCGTCGTCAAAGCTGCCCCTGACGGTTACACACTGCTCGTACAGAGCCTTGGCGTCGCATACGCGGGCGAGCTGCGTAAGCTCCCGTTCGACGCTGCGCGCGATCTCGCACCCATAGTACCGGTCGCTATGCAACCTTCGATGCTGGGCGTGCACGTTTCCGTGCCGGCGAATTCGGTGCGAGAGCTGTTGCAACTCGCGCGCGGAAGGCCCGGGCAACTTACTTACGGATCTGCCGGTGCGGGTGGCGCTTCGCACATGGCGACGGAGCTTCTGTGCAGCATGGCAAAAATTCGCCTGGTGCCGGTGCAATACAAAGGCATCGGGCCTGCGATGACCGCGATGCTGAGCGGCGAGGTCGATCTGGGAATGCTCGGTATCTCCACGATGCTGCCGCACGTGAAAAGCGGCAAGATTCGAGCGCTCGGCGTGACCGGCGCGAAACGTTCCGCGCTCGTGCCCGATGTGCCGACGATTGCCGAAGCGGGTCTGCGGGGATATGAGTTCGAAGCGTGGTATGCGCTTTTCGCGCCGGCGAAGACGCCACGTAGCGTGGTTGCCAGGCTGAACGCCGACGTGAACCGCGCGCTTCAACAGCCCGATACACGGCAACGCCTCGCGGCGATCGGCATGGAACCGATGGGCGGCAGCGACGAAGATTTTTCCAGGTACTTCCAGGCCGAGATCGCGAAGTGGTCGAAAGTGATCAGAGAGGCGAAAATCGCGGCGGAATGACCACGCCGTCGTTCTGTTTGAAGGGGGACAGTCATGCCCGAAGGCAATCTCGAAGGCAAATACGGTAAGTGCGCATTCGAAGTCGGCCGCGCGATGCAACCCGCATCTTTCGACCGGCGTGTGGAGCAGCGCGACAATCTCGATCAGCATTTTACGAAAGCGTGGCTCGATTTCGCGATTACCGGCTTGAGCCAGCGTCCGGCGCTCGATACGCGTACGCGGCTGCTCGTGCTGACAGGCCAGTACACGATGGCGAAAAGCCATGCGGCGCTCGACGACACGATACGTGCCGCGCTGAAAGCGCAGGTGCCTGCGCGCGAAGTGCTCGAGATCATCCTGCAGTGCATCGTGTATGGGGGCCACACGGTGGTCGATGCCGCGATCGAAGTGTTTCATCGCATCGCGAAAGAAGAAGGCCTGCTGCAGGAGCTGCGTGCGACACAGCTTCCGCTCGACGGTAACGATCGGACACGTTCGTACGAAGAAGAGCACAAGGCGTGGCATCCGGACGACACGTCGGATCCCCGCCTGCCCGGTCTCATCGAGCATCACGGCTGGCTGGCAGTCGGCCGCGGGTTGAGCTTGCGGCCAAAACACCATCTCAACGTGCTCTCGTGGCTCGATACGCTCGATGCCGAGTTCGCCGATCTCTGGGTGAAGTTCTGCTACGGCGCCATGTACTCGCGTGGGATCGTCGACGACAAGACACGGCTTTTGTGCATGATCGGCGACTGCCTTGCGGTCGGGGAAGAGACGCAGGCGCGCGGGCACATGCGCGGCGCGTTGCGGCAAGGCGCGCATCCGCGGGAGATCATGGAGATATGCTTTCAGACCGCGGTGAACTTCGGCATGCCGCCGATGCTGAAGGCGCTCGAAGTGTTCGTTCAGGTCATGGCGGAAGACAAGCGTCTGGAGGAAATTGGCAATCCTCCGGTGCGCGTCGAGACTTACGGGAAGTAAAGCGTGAAACCGATCCGTGCGGCGCTCTTCGCGCCGGGCAACAAAGAGCGCGTGATGTCCAAAGCGTTCGAAAGCGGCGCCGACGCCGTGATATTCGACCTCGAAGACTCCGTTCCTCTTGCGACCAAAGCGGAGGCTCGATCGCTCGTCGCTCAGGCCATCGATCGTGCCGCGGGCGGCGGCGGCCCGCTGGTCACCGTTCGCACGAATGCAGTCGCCACGGGCATGCTCGAAGAGGATCTGCGCGCGATCGTGAGACCCGGGCTCGATGCGATCTTCCTGCCGAAAGCGGAGCATGTCGAAGAAATCGAGACCGCCGCATCGCTGCTCGAACGGTTCGAAGCAGCGGGCAACATGAAAAAGGGCACGGTCGAAATCATTCCGATGCTGGAAAGCGCGCTGGGCATCTATCGCTGCTTCGACCTGTTGCGTGCCTCACCGCGCGTGGCGACGAGCTGCATCGGCAGCGCGCAGGACGGCGATCTTCAAACCGATCTCGGCTGTGCATGGTCGATCGACGGGCCGGAGCTGCTGTACGCGCGTTCGAAAGTGCTGCTCGACACGCGGGCTGCCGGCAAGCCTTATCCGCTCGACGGTGTATTCAGCAGCTTGAGCGATGAGGACGGCTTCTTCCGCGATTCGCGTCTCTCCGCGCGCCTGGGGTACGTCGGGCGCACCGTGATTCATCCGAAACAGATCGCACCGGCGCGGCGGGCATATGCCGTGCCGCGCGAGGACGTCGAATACTACGAGCGCGTGGTGAAGGAATTCGAAGCGGTGGAGAAAACGGGCACCGCGGCGGCGATCACCGTGGACGGCAAGCTCGTGGACTACGCGATGTACAGCCGCGCGAAGACCGTGCTCGAGCTGGCTAAGCTCGATCATTAGAGGTCTCATGGATTTCTCGTTTACGACCGAGCAGGAAAGCCTCCGCGGTCACCTGCGTGAGCTTCTCGACGAAGTGTGCCCTCCCGAGTACGCCGCCGCATGTGACAACGAGGGACGGCCTCCGCGGGAGGCGTATCAGGCGCTGGCGAAACAAGGCTGGTTCGGTCTGGTCCTGCCCGCGGAATATGGCGGCGCCGACGCGACGGCCATCGAGCTCGCCATCATGCTGGAGGAAATCGGCCGGCATTTCGAAGAGCTCGGGATGTGGGTGTTTCGCACGCTCACGTACGGCGGCTACGCCGTCATGCAGCACGGCAGCCGCGAGCAGAAGGATGCTCTGCTGCCGAAAGTCGCTCGCGGGGAGCTGTCGTTCTGTTTCGGGCTGACGGAACCGCACGCCGGATCCGACGCGGCGTCGATCACCACACGGGCAACGCGTAGCGGCGACGGCTTCGTCATCAACGGGCAGAAAGTTTTCACTTCGGGCATGGACCTGAGCGACTACTGCCTGCTGGTGACGCGCACGACCGTGAGCGAACGGAAGCAGCAGGGGATTACCTGTTTCCTCGTCGACACGAAGCTTCCGGGCATCGACATCCGCAAGATCGAGACGCTCGGCCAGCGCGCGATCAAGACGACACAGGTGTTCTATTCGGACGTCAAAGTGCCCGCCGCGGCGGTGCTGGGTGAAATCGATCGCGGCTGGGAAGCGGTCGACGCATATCTGTGGTACGAGCGGTTGTGCCTTTCTGCGGCGCGTACTGGAGCCGCGACGGCCGCTTTCGAATACGCGCTGGAGTATGCGAAAAACCGCCAGCAGTTCGGGCGCCCGATCGGCAAGTTCCAGGCGATCTCGCACAAGCTCGCCGACATGAAAGTGATGCTCGACGTCTCGCGCATGCTGGTTTACCGGTACGCGTGGCTGCTCTCACGCGGAGAGGCGACGCGGCACGACGCGGCTGTGCTGAAGCTCTATACGGGCGAGGCGTACAAGAGCGTCTCGGACATGGGGCTTCAGATCCTCGGCGGTTACGGCTATTGCATGGAGTATCCGCTGCAGCGCTTCTTCCGCGACTCGCGTCTCGCGACGATCGGTGCGGGCTCATCCGAGATCCAGCGGAACATCATTGCTCGTGGACTCGGCCTGTGAAAGAGTGATGAACGAGCGACCGGAAAGTGACGAAAAAGAGTGACGATGTCTGAGCCGCTGGCTGGTGTGCGCATCCTGGAGCTCGGCCAGATTATCGCTGGCACGTACGGCGGCCAGGTGCTCTCGGACCTTGGCGCCGAAGTGATCAAGATCGAGTCGCCGGAAGGCGATCTCGGCCGCAACCCGTCCGTCGCGCCTTATCGCGGCCTGAGCGGCCTTTTCCTCACGTTCAACCGCAACAAGAAAAGCGTCGTCATCGATCTCAAGACCGAAGCGGGTCTCGACGTTTTCTACGATCTCGTCCGCGTGTGCGATGTCGTCGTCGACAACTTCCGCGCAGGCGTGCTCGAGCGGCTGAAGATCGATTACAAGACCTTGAGCCGGTTGAATCCGCGCATCGTGCAGTGCTCCGTGACGGGCTTCGGCAGCGCCGGCGAATACAGGAACTATCCTGCGCTGGACATCATCGTGCAGGCGATGAGCGGTCACATGGCAATCACCGGTGAGCCCGGCCGTCCGCCCGTCCGCGTCGGTATTCCGCTCGCGGACCTGAGCGGCGGCATCTTCGCGTGCAAAGGTATACTCGCGGCGCTTTTCGATCGCGAGCGCAGCGGGCAAGGGCGCCAGGTCGAGCTTTCGATGTACGACTCGATGCTGAATCTCCTTTCGTACATGGGCACGATGTGGCTCACCAACGGCGAGCTTCCGAGCCCGCCCGGATCCTCGCACGACTATACGGTCCCATGGCAGGCGTTCGAAACGAGTGACGGTTACGTCGTCGTGGCGACGCGCCAGGAAATTTTCTGGCAAAGACTCTGCCAGGCGCTCGGCTGCATGCATCTTGCCGAGGACACGCGCTATACGACGAATGCGCTCCGCGTCGAGCATCGCGCATCCCTCGTTCCCGAGCTCGAGCGCATTTTTCGCACTCGCACCGTCGACGACTGGCTGCGGCGGCTGCGCGCGGCCGAAGTCCCCGCAGCGCCCGTCAACAACCTCGACCGCGCATTCAGCGAGCCGCCTGTCGCCGAGCGCGAGATGATCGTGGAGTACGACCATCCCGACGTAGGACGCGTGCGGCTGCCCGGAAATCCGATCAAGATGTCCGGCCTCGGCACGATCTCCAGACCCGCGCCGCGGCTCGGCGAACATACGGACGCGGTGCTTCGCGAGCTGCTTTCGCTCCCGCCGGAGACAATCGCCGGGCTCCGCGCCGCGGGTGCGATCCGCTAGTCATGAAGAGCTTCGTTGCGCTTGCGTTCCTGCTCGCGTTTTCCCTTGCGGGCGCACAGCAGTACCCTTTGAAACCGGTGCGTATGGTCATCCATATCGGCCCGGGCAGCAGCATGGACATCGTGGGTCGCGTGCTCGCGCAGAAGCTGAACGAAGCGTGGGGCCAGCCGGTGATCGTGGACAATCGCGGAGGTGCCGGCGGTACGATCGGCATGGATGTGGTCGCAAAAGCGCCGCCGGACGGCTACACCATTCTTTTCGGCTCGAGCAGCGTCGCGATTGCGGCTTCGTATTACAAAAAGCTGCCTTACGACACCCTGCGGGATCTCGAGCCGGTGACGCAGATCTCGTCGCGCCACAATGTGCTCGTCGTGACGCCGGGCTCCCCATACAACTCGGTGAAGGATGTGATCGCGGCGGCAAAGGCAAAACCCGGCCAATTGAGCTACGGCTCGGGCGGCGGAAGCGGCAGCTCGGACCATCTTGCGGGCGAGCTTTTCAAGCTGATCGCCGGCGTGGAGATGTTGCACGTTCCGTACAAAAGCGGGCCCGCGGCACTCAACGATCTGCTCGGCGGCCAGCTCTCGATCTATCTCGGCGGCATCCCGATCAACCTGCCGATGATCAAAGCCGGGAAAGTGAAGGCGCTCGGCACGAGCGGCACCAAACGGTCGC
>DASRIK010000470.1:0-13667 GCA_035650035.1 Burkholderiales bacterium
CACAGCCTTCGGGCGCGAGATTTCCGCGGAGGATGGCGAGGTGGCCCTGCGGATAGAGCGGATTTTCCCACGGACGAATCACGTCCTGGTCGGCGCGGGGCGTGGCGGGTACATCCGCAAGCTCTTCCGCGAGCGAGCGCCCGGTGATGGTCACGCAGTCGCCGTGCAGAAGCCCGTGCTCGAGCAGCATCTTTAAAACCTGGGGCACGCCCCCCGCCCGATCGAAGTCCACGGCGACATAGCGGCCGGAAGGCTTGAGATCGCAAAGCACCGGTACTTGCTTGCGCATGCGCTCGAAGTCGTCGATCGTCCACTCGACCTCGGCTGCGTGCGCAATCGCGAGGTAGTGGAGCACGGCATTCGTCGACCCACCGGTCGCCATGATCACTGCGACCGCATTTTCGATCGACTTCCGCGTGACGATGTCACGCGGCTTCAAATCCTTTTTCACCGCTTCGATGAGCACTTTCGCGCTTGCCGCGGCCGAGTCCGCTTTCTCCGGATCGGGCGAAGCGAGTTGTGAAGAGCCGAGCAGGCTCATCCCGAGTGCTTCGAACGAAGAGGACATCGTGTTCGCGGTGTACATGCCGCCGCACGCGCCGACGGTGGGACACGCGTTCTTCTCGATGCCGACGAAATCCTCCTCGCTCATCTTCCCGGCAGCGAATGCGCCCACGGCCTCGAAGGCGCTGACGATCGTGAGGTCCTGACCTTTCCATTTGCCCGGCTTGATCGTTCCGGCGTAGACATAGATGCCCGGGACGTTCATCCGGAGCATCGCGATCATCCCGCCTGGCATATTCTTGTCGCAGCCGCCGCATACGAGCACGCCGTCCATCGCCTGACCGTTCACGGAGGTCTCGATCGCATCGGCGATTACCTCTCGCGAGACGAGCGAGTACTTCATCGCTTCGGTGCCCATGCCGATGCCGTCGGTGATCGTCGGAACTCCGAACACCTGTGGCATCGCGCCGTGCTCGCGCAGCGCAGCCATCGCGCGATCGACGAGCGGCTGAATGCCTGCGTTGCACGGATTCATGTTCGAGTGGCCGTTCGCGACGCCGACAATCGGCTTCTCGAAATCGCGATCGCCGAACCCGACAGCGCGCAGCATCGCGCGATTCGGCGAGCGCGCAACACCCTGCGTGATGAGCTGACTGCGTCTGTTGAGGGCCATGCAGGAACTCCGGAGGGGCGGCTTATAATGGCGCGTCATTCTACCGCATCACATCTCCCGACCCGAATGCTCGTTCATCCCCAGTTCGATCCCGTCGCGCTGCACATCGGTCCACTCGCCATTCGCTGGTACGGGCTCATGTATCTCATCGGTTTCGCGCTGATCTGGGCGGTCGGGCGGTGGCGTATCGCGAAGCAGGAAAGCCGTGTGTGGCAGGCGAAAGATCTCGACGACGCGCTCTTCTACGGCATCCTCGGGACCATCCTCGGCGGGCGATTGGGTTACGTTCTTTTCTACAAACTTGGGGACTATATCGCGGAGCCGTGGCGCATCTTTTACGTATGGGAAGGGGGCATGTCGTTTCACGGCGGCATGCTCGGCGTCATTTTCGCGATGTGGCTTTTTGCGCGCAGGCGCAAGCACGACTGGCTGCGTGTCACCGATTTCTTTGCGCCGCTCATCCCGCTTGCGCTCGGTGCCGGGCGCCTGGGCAACTTTATCAATGCCGAGCTCTGGGGCAGGCCTGCGGACGTGCCTTGGGCGATGATTTTCCCGAACGTGGACAACGTGCCGCGGCACCCCTCCCAACTCTACGAGTTAGCGCTGGAGGGCGTTCTGTTGTTCCTGCTGCTCTGGTGGTACTCGTCGAAGCCCAGGCCGCGGGGCGCGATCTCCGGTCTTTTTCTCGCCGGTTATGGCGTATTTCGCTTTCTCGTGGAGTTCACGCGCGAGCCAGACCGTTTTCTCGGCCTTCTCGCGCTAGATCTCACGATGGGCCAGTGGCTGTCGCTGCCGATGATCGCAATCGGTGCCGCCATGATGATCTGGGCCTACCGCAAGCAACATCGGGGA
Organism: Burkholderiales bacterium; assembly: GCA_035650035.1. Taxonomy (GTDB): domain Bacteria; phylum Pseudomonadota; class Gammaproteobacteria; order Burkholderiales; family SG8-41; genus JAQGMV01. Next base: position 2,030 of record DASRIK010000470.1, read on the forward strand.
GCACGCGAAACCGCCGAGCGCGAGCCGCCGGTCCGTGCAAAGCCTTAGAGACTCACGGTAATAATTGTCGCAGGCGAAGCGTACCGGTAAAATGCGCCCTCCCCGTGGGGTGGTAGCTCAGCTGGGAGAGCGTCGCGTTCGCAATGCGAAGGTCGGGAGTTCGATCCTCCTCCACTCCACCACATCTCTTTAGCTGCTCCTGAGCGCCCTGCTGCACCTTTCCAGTGCCAAGCCCGAATTCGGGGCATATGCACGCTCTGAAATCAAGCTCGTCGTGGCGTCCGCCGTTAATGTCGGGCGTGCGTGAATGGTGCATGTATGTTTCCAGGAGAACGTCTGTCCAATTTGTCTGTCCCGGCACCTCTGGGGACCGTCTTTGCAGTCGACGACGAAGAGCCGATGCGCAATGCGCTGCGTCGGCTCTTGTCGTCGTCGGGCTTCGCGGTCGAGCTTTTCGCGAGCGGGAACGAGTTCCTGCAGCGAGGCGAGCTCAACAGGCCCGCCTGTATTCTCCTCGACCTGAACATGCCGGGCATGAACGGGCTGGAATTACAGGAGGAGCTGCATTCGCGCGGCGTAATGATTCCGGTCGTATTCCTCACGGGCGCGGGAAGCGTTGCGCATGCGGTCGGCGCGATGCGCGCAGGTGCGGTGGATTTCGTCGAAAAGCCGTTCAGCAACGAGGAACTGCTCGACCGCATAAACAAGGCCCTGAGTATCGATCGTGCCGCGGTTCAGCGCGAGTCCGAGGGAACGCAGGTGCGGGAAAAAGTCGAAACTCTCACGGCGCGCGAAAAACAGGTGCTCGTCCTGCTCACTCAGGGACAGTCGAACAAACTCATCGCACGTAAGCTCGACTTGAGTCCCAGAACCGTCGAAGGCTATCGCGCTCGCATCACCGAGAAGCTGAACGCGAAATCGGTGGCCGATCTGGTTCGCATCGTTCAGCAGTGCGAGGACACCTGCGGCATCCCCCTGTCAGCGAACGTCTCGGAAGCAGCCGCCGGCCCCGCGCCTGCGGGCAGCGTGTAGTCGCCGCAGCGCGCGCCGCAAACCGCTTCAACTCTGTTTCATCGGCAGGCAAACGGTGAACGTGCTGCCTTCGCCCCGCCTGCTCTTTACTTCGATGCGCCCCTGGTGCTTGTGCACGATGCTGTAAGAGAGAGACAGGCCTAGGCCCGTTCCCTGGCCGGGCGGCTTGCTCGTGAAGAACGGCTGAAAAATGCGCTCGAGATTTTCCTGTTCGATGCCGACGCCGGTGTCGGCGATCGCGACCTCGACCCAGCCGTCCTTTTGCGACGTTGAAATCGTGACTTTGCCCTCCTCGCCGATCGCCTGCACGGCATTCACGATCAGGTTCAAAAATACCTGATTGATCTGCGCGACGACGCAGCTCACTTTGCCGATCGTTCCGTAATGTCGCTCCAGAACGACGGTCTTGCCGATGTTCGGGGCGCGGCGGAGCTCGGGCCCTGCAAACTTGATCGCGCTTTCAATGACCTCGTGCAGATCGGCGTCTTCCCACTCGCCCTGGCCGCTATGCGAAAAGAGCCGCAACTGCCGCACGATGTGCTTCACCCGGTTCACGCCGGCCTGTACTTCCGCGATCAGACCGAGCAGATCTTCCTTCAGAAACTGGGGCTGTCGATGCGGATTGTCCTCGGCACGAGATGCGTTCTGCTCCGACGCCAACGCGATCATAGCCTCGTACTGCGCAAGCAGATCGAAGACCTGGCTCAGATAGTTCTTCAGCACGCCGACATTGGACGAGACGTAGGCAAGCGGATTGTTGATTTCGTGGGCAACGCCGGCGGCCAGCCGTCCGAGCGCCGCCATTTGCTCGGACTGCATCACCTGCACCCGCGCCTCCTCGAGACGCTGGTGCATCGAGACGAGCTCCGCATTGAGCACGGTGAGTCCGCGGATCTGCTTCTGCTGCTCGTCCTGCAGGCGCGTATTCTCGATCGCGATCACAACCAGATTCAGCAGCGCCTGGCCGTGCTCGAGGTGCGATTGCGTGAATGCCGGGGCCCCTTCATCGCGGTTGACGCTCAGGATACCGGTCACCCTGCCGCGCCACTTGAGCGGCCATACGATTGCGGAGCCGAGGCGAGGCTCCCGGGTAACGCCCGTTTTGTGGAAGCGCTCGTCGTGGGCAATGTCGCCGATCAGAAGGAGCGGCTCCCCGTTCGCGGCGACCCAGCCCAGCACGCCGTCTCCGAGATTGAGTGGCTGGCCCACGATGTCCGTACGCAGCCCCGTGCAGGCCGCGACGAACATCATCTGTTTTTCTTCATCGACGAGCGCGAGCGAGCCGCTGGTCGCGCCGAGCCCGTGGACGATCTGTTCGAGCACCTCCTGCTGAAATTCCCTTCCGCGGCTCGCGCCGATGGTCGCGCCGAGGCGGTACAGGTCGTACACCCAGGAAAGGCGCTGCAGGCTTTCCTGGGCCTCCGATGGCCGGACCGCAGGTATCACCTGCAGTGGCAGTGTTGTCTCCCTCAAGTGCCGCTCGCGCATCGTCGCCTAATGTCTCGTCGTCTGCAGGGGTGAACATCGATCCGCTCAGAGCTTTTCGTGCGGAATCGCACGCACGCTCGCTCGATTGCGAAATTTCGCACGCCTGCTAAATGCCCACGATGTAACGACTTGGCCGCGGCGATCCTTAGAGGTACGCCTCTTATCGCGCGATGTTCAGGTAAAGCCGCGTCGCTGCGTCGGGAAATACGTCCTTCTGCTTAACGGACTCGATTCGCGTTTCCGTAGTTGTACGTATTTAAGTGCATGGACCACAGGGGCTAACATGCCTTCGTCAATCGCCAAAGACACCGCATTGAGCAGGCCCAGGCGGTGCTGCCCGCGCGGTTATTAACCACCCTCGTTCGGATGAACTTGTGATGCGACACGGAAGACCGATCTTGATGCTGGGATTGTCCATTCTGTTCGGGGTGGTCGCCGTTGTATTCGCCGCGAACTGGAACAGCAGCGCCCGGAGCAGTTCCACGGTCAAGGTGGTAGTGGCCGCGAAGGACATCCCCCTTGGGGCACGGCTCGACGTGTCCGCATTGAAGGTCGTCGAGTGGCCCGAGGCAAATGCGCTCGCCGGCAGCTTCAAGGAGCCGAGCGCACTCGAAGGCCGCGTCGTGAAAGCGACCCTGGTCCACGGTGAACCTGTCATCGAACCGAAGCTTGCGCCGCGCGGAGCCTCGGGCGGACTTGCCGGATCGATAACGGAGGGACGCCGGGCAATTACCGTCAAGGTGAACGAAGTCGTGGGTGTCGCAGGCTTTGCTTTGCCCGGCAACTATGTGGACGTGCTGGTGAACATGAAAGAGAACCAGAGCCAGGAGAAGCCGATTTCGAAGATCGTCCTCGAGCGCATATTGGTGCTTGCGATCGCGCAGGAAGCGACGCGCGACGACACGAAGCCGAAAGTCGTGAACGCCGTGACGCTCGAGGTGACACCCGAGCAGGCCGAGCGGCTCGATCTCGCGCGCAGCGTGGGCACACTATCGCTGGTCTTGCGCAATCAGGTGGATACGCAGGCTTTGGCCACGGGAGGCGCGCGCCCCGCGGAGTTGCTTTCCCTGAGCAAAGTCGCAACCGCCGATAAGGACCAAAACACCGGGCGCGGAACACGGAGCGGGCGCAGAACGGTCGCCCCCGTCCACGTCCACGTCCACGTCGAAGTGCTGAAAGGCACGGAACGAAGCGCTGTCGAATTCTAAGACTACAACCAAAACGCGAGCTAAGACATGGACATCAATTGCGCAAAGAGCCGTTGCCTGAGAAAAGCGCTCGCGCTGTCGTTTGTATGGCTTGCGGCTGTCGGATCTCCGCCAGCTTACACTCAGAGCATCGCGCCGAGAGAGGTCACGACTGTCCGCACTCTCCAGGCAATTGTCGGCAGATCGACGGTTCTCAAGCTACCAGCACCCGTGACGCGCGTCGCGATCGCCGATCCAGCGGTCGCGGACGTTGTGTTGCTGGGACCGCAGGAAGTTTATGTCCTCGGCAAGGCGGTAGGAACGACCAACCTGACTACGTGGGGTCCCTCGGGTGCGCCCCAGGCGATCGATGTGGCCGTGGCGCTCGATGCCGGGACTGTTCAGGCACAGCTGAGGAAGTTCGTGTCTGGTGCACAGCAGGTCGAGGTTTCGGCCGTCGGGACTTCACTCGTCCTGCGAGGCCCGGTTGCAGACGCCGTGAAGGTGCAGCAGGTCCTGGAGCTTACGCAAGGCTTCGGACCGAAGAAGATCGTCAATTTGCTAGTCGTGAACGACCCGCAGCAGGTGATGCTCGAGGTGAAGGTCGCGGAGATCTCCCGCACGTTGCTCGACAAACTCGGTGCCGACTTTCGTTTTATAAGCAATGGCTCCACGCGCATCGGCATCATATCTTCGCTCCTCTCGGGAGCCGACAGCGTGCTCTTTGCTTCGAGAGGCACGGACAAACAGATCTCGATAGACGCCGAAAAGCGTGATGCGCTGGTGAAGATTCTGGCCGAACCGACAATCCTTGCGATCAGCGGCCAGGAGGGGAGTTTTCTCGCCGGCGGGAAGCTTTTCATACCAGTGCCGCAGGCATCGGGCAGCTCTGGTGCCGCACAGTACGCCCTGTATGAAAAGGAATTCGGCGTCCGGCTGCGCTTTCTGCCTACGGTGCTTGAAGGCGGAAAAATCAATCTCAAGGTCTCCCCCGAAGTGTCGGAAGTTTCTCAGGCGGGTGTTCGTATAACCGCCGCCGGCGTTCCGCCGAGCGTCATCCCCGCCATTACGACGCGCGAAGTCTCCACGACGGTGCAGCTGCGCGACGGCGAAAGCCTCGCGATCGGCGGACTGATCAAGAACAACGCCACGGCGAGTGTGAAAGCGCTGCCCATACTCGGCGAGCTTCCCATTCTGGGTGCGCTCTTTCGCAGCACTGACTACCAGAACGACCGCACCGAGCTGCTGTTCGTCGTGACGCCGCGCCTTGTACAACCCGGCAAGCACGACTATCCGTTACCTACGGATGCTCATCGCGAGCCGTCGCGCAGGGACCTGTATCTGAGGGGCCGAACGGAGAGCACCACTCAGCCCCGCGGTGATGTCTATGAGCGCAGCACGGAGAGCACCACACAGCTCAGCGGTGATGTCTATGAACGCAATACGGAGCCGACAAAGGAAGACGAGCACAATGACTAACGCACGCAATGCTCTCGTGGGTTTCGCGCTCGCCGTGACGCTATGCGGGTGCGTACACGAGCCGGCGCAGCTCATCGGTGCGCCGGTGCTGGACAGTCGTTTTGGCGAAGCGGTCACACGCGCCCGGGCGATACAGGTCATCAACCCGGAAGGTGTGACGGCGAGTGACCAGGGCTTTTCCGGCAAGGCCGCACACCGTGCGATCGAGCGATACGAAGGGCAGCCAGCGCCTGGTGGATCGTCAAACTCACCATCGACAAATCCGTCGACAGGCGCGTCATCGACAAGCTCGCGGTCTAACGGGGCGGCTAACACAGCGAGGTGAACGCAAAATGAGCCCGATGCATAAGCAGCGTGGCGTCATCGCGGTGATCGCGGCACTGTCCCTGCTGGCGTTCATTGCAATGGCCGGCCTCGTGCTGGACCTGGGCCGTCTTTTCATCATCAAGGCAGAGCTCCAAGGCGCCGCCGACAGCTGTGTCCTCAGTGCCGCCCGCGAGCTCAACAACGCAAGCGATTCGCTGCTCCGCGCTACGAATGCAGGCATCCAGGTGGGGGTGCGCAATTCGGCCGATTTGCAGAGCGCCATGGTGAAGGTCGAGCCATCGGACGTGACGTTCAGCCCCACGCTTACCGGCGCTTATGTTCCCGCGGTGCTTACGACGCCCTCAGCGGTCAAATACGTGAAGTGCAGACCGCAGGCGGTCTCGGCTGAGATGTGGTTCATGAAGGTGATCGGCGTGACCAACAGGGTGGTTTCGGCCGAAGCGATTGCGCGGCTGGCAGCTTCGCAGGCGACGTGCGCCACACCGGTGGGTCTTTGCACTACGCAGACGAGCAAAAACACGCCCCAGCCGAACTGGGGTCTCAAGGCAGGCGACTGGTATAGCGGTATTTTCGCGCCCGGTGCCGGCATGACCGGCAGTTTCAACTGGATCGACTTCAACCCGCCGAACGGCGGCGCGAATGAATTGAAGGACATGATTGCGGGTAACGGCGCCTGCAACGTTCCTGTGTCCGGACTCGTTGGGCAGTCCGGCTACAACTCCGGTTTGGTCGACGCATGGAACACCCGCTTCGGCATCTATAAAGGTTCGTATGACGTAGACACCAATCGGCCCGACTGGACCGGCTTCGCCTATACCGGGACGAGCTGGACGGCTGAGCGCAATGCTTACGGAGATTTCGCTACAAAGCGAATCAGCCTTGCTCCCTACCAGGGCGACGGCGCGAGCGGTGTGTCAACCGGCTCCGGCAAATCGGTTGCGACGAGCGTTCAGCATGGCAGCTACGGGGCCGATCGGCGGCTCGCCCTTGTTCCCGTCGTGCGATGTCTTGACTGGCTAAGCGGCCAAACCATAGAGATGCGCGACTGGGCGTGCGTGCTTCTGCTGAACCCGGTCAGCACGCCCTCCGACATCAAGCTGGAATTTCTTGGACTCACGAGCGACCCCAGCAGCCCCTGCGCGACTGCCGGTATCCCCGGCGGCCTCAACACCAAGGGGCCGCTCGTTCCGACATTGGTGCAATGATGTGCCGAGCACGCCAAAAGGGCGCAATAGCACTCGAGCTGGGTCTCGTGCTCATGCCGCTCGTCATCATTTTCTTCGGGATGGTCGAGCTCGGCCGCGGCTTCTACCAATACGACACCCTTGTGAAATCGGCGCGCAGCGCGGCCCGTTATCTGTCGACACAGTCGAAGGACGTCGGAATCCCGCAGGCGAAATGCATGGTGGTATCCGGAACACTCGACATCACCGCTTGCTCGCCGCCTCTCGTGCCTGGTTTGAATACGGCCATGGTGACGGTGCGCTATATCGATAATGTGACGACATGTCCGGGAGGCGGCGGCGCTGCGACGGGCTGCGGTGCCATCCAGCTTGTAGAAGTATGCGTGAACTGTGCAGACAGCACCGAGAAGTTTCAATTCACGTCCATGACCAAACTCTTTGTGCCCGCCAGCATCACGTTTGGCGAAATCCGTGCGGTGATGCGGCGGGAAGGAGCATGAGATGAAGCGCTGCCATAGGCGTTTGCAGGCGGGAGTCGCGGCTGTCGAGTTTTCGGTCACGATATTGATACTTTTCGCGCTCACGATGGGTATCTTTGAATTTGGCCGCGTGGTTTTCGCGTGGAACGCAGCTGCAGAAGCGACACGCGCCGGAGCGCGCACGGCGTCCGTATCCACGATGTATTCTGCAAACATCGCCGACGCCATGCGCTCGGTCATCGCCGATCTGAAGGATTCCCAAATAGCGGTCGCTTATTTACCCGCCGGCTGCGATCCGGACACCTGCGAGGCAATCACCGTCACCGTCCTGGGCTACGCAATCAGCCCGCTCATGATGCCGGTGGCTGTGCTTCCGGTGCCGATCTCTACCACCACTGTCCAGCGAGAGAGCATGGGCGTCAATAGTTAGACAGCAACTCCTACCAACTATGAAAATCTCCATCGTCAGCCCGGAATTGCGATACGCCCACGCCCTGCAGCAGCATCTCACGTCGGGCGACAAGCGCCACGCGGTGACGTGCGTCAGCGGGAGCGCATCGAGTTTGGGCGAAGTATTTTCGACCGATCCGGATCTCGTCATTTTTGCTCAACCCGGCGGCATGGATGACGTGCTCGCAGAAGTCGACGCGCGGGTTACCGCGCATCCTGGCGTACAGATCATACTGGCGTCAGACCAGCAGTCGGCTGATTTCCTCCGCGCCGCAATGCGGGCCGGCGCGCGTGAGGTGCTTCCGCTTTCGGTCTCGAAAACCGCGCTCGATGAAGCGATCGCAACGGTTGAAAAGAAGACCTTGTCGACGAAAAAGTCGCAGCAAGAAGGGAAGCTATTTTCGTTTATCGGCTGCAAAGGCGGTGCCGGTACGACGTTTCTCGCAACTAACTGGGCACATGTCTTTGCGAGTGAGCCCCGCCGAAAAGTCGCCTTCATCGATTTGAATCGGCAGTTCGGTGATGCGCTTTTCTACCTGTCGGACGAAACACCCAGCATGGATCTTGCCGATCTGGCACGGGAAGCACACCGTCTCGATGCTTCTCTGCTCGCCGGCAGCATGGTTTGTGTTCGGCCGAACCTGCATCTCCTCGCCGCCGCAGAAACGCCGGACAAAGCACAAGCAATCGGAGTGGCGGAGGTTTCGTCAGTGCTCAAGCACTGTGTGCGGGAATACGACGTCGTGATCGTGGATGTGGGGAACGTCGTGGACGAAATCTCCGCGGTCGCGATGGACGTTGCGCATGTGGTCTATCCAGTCTTGCAGGCGACGATACCCTATCTCCGCTCCTCCACGCGGCTGCTCAAGGTGCTGCGAGCATACCCGCGCGAAAAGGTCGAATGGATCCTCAACCGCTACGAAGAGCAGGGCGACGTAAATATCCGTGATATTCAGGCTGCGCTGAATCACGGGAGCGTGCGAACGGTCGCGGGAAGCTTCCGGACGGTCTCGGCCTCGATTTCACAGGGGGTGCCCCTCTCAGAGCTTGATAAGGGAGGCCGCGTCGTTCGCGATCTGCAAAGCTGGGCCGCTGCCATTTTCCCGCAAGCCATGGTGGCGCCGACGCCGAGCTGGATTCAACGATTGACTGCGCGCGGCCGACCCACGCTGCGGCCCAGCGCCGCCAAGGTGTAACTCCCGTGTCGCTGCTCAAGCGCTTCGAAAAACCTCAAGCCGCAACGGCTGCCCCCGCCGGACCGGAAGTCGTCGCGACCGCGACGATGCAGTCAGAGGTCCCGCCGACCAAACGTCCCGCCCCGGTACGCGAGCTCTCGAAGCATTCGAGAACGTCAGCGCAACACGGGCTGAGAGTGCGTCTGCATCACCAGCTGCTGCAGCGCATCGATCTTGCCGTCGTCGAGAGCCTCTCGGCAGACCAGCTGAAAAACGAGCTCAAGCTTGCCGTAGAACGACTGCTCGTCGAAGACGGCGAGGTGATGAATGACGCCGAACGCCAACAGCTGCTGCGCGACATAGAAAACGAGGTACTCGGACTCGGCCCACTGGAGCCGCTCCTAGCGGACCGGAGCGTTACGGAGATTCTGGTAAACGGCGCCAATAACGTTTTCGTAGAGCGGCGTGGTCAGCTCGAGCTCACCGATGTGCAGTTCGCTGATGACGCGCATCTCATGAAAACCATCGATCGGATCGTCTCCGCCGTCGGTCGCCGCATCGACGAATCGAGTCCGATGGTCGACGCGCGCCTGGCGGACGGTTCGCGTGTGAATGCAATCATCCCGCCGCTCGCGATCGATGGTCCCGCACTCTCCATTCGGCGCTTTTCGGTCGTGCCGATGAAAAGCAAGGACTTGATTGCCAAGAAGAGTATTACGCCCGAAATGGTCTCATTGATAGCGGGCCTCGTCGAAGCAAAGTCCAACATACTCATTTCCGGTGGCACGGGCACGGGCAAAACCACGATGCTCAACATACTGTCGAGCTCCATCCCCGACGGTGAACGCATCATCACGATCGAGGACGCGGCCGAGCTTCAACTGCAGCAACCACATGTGGTGCGCCTCGAAACGCGACCCCCGAACATCGAAGGAAAGGGCGAAATCAACCAGCGCATCCTCGTGAAGAACACGCTGCGTATGAGACCGGACCGCATCATTCTCGGAGAGGTGCGGGGTCCGGAAGCGTTCGACATGCTGCAGGCCATGAACACGGGGCACGAAGGGTCGCTCGCAACCGTGCACGCGAACACGCCTCGTGAAGCGCTCACGCGGCTGGAAAACATGATCGGAATGGCGAATCTGAACTTGCCGCACAAAGTGGTGCGTCAGCAGATCTGCTCAGCGATACACGTCGTCATACAGATAGGGCGGCTCCGTGACGGTCAGCGTAAAGTCGTAAGCATTACCGAAATCACGGGCATGGAAGGCGAGCTGATTACCCTGCAGGAAATCTTCGCTTTCGAACAGACCGGGATAGCACCGGATGGGCGAGTCACCGGACATTTTCACGCGACCGGCATCCGCCCGCAGTTCATCGAGCGTTTGCGTGCGCACGGTGTGTCGCTGCCGGAAGACCTGTTCAACCCCGACAAGGTGTACGAAGCGTGATACAAACCGCCGCGCTCGCTGCCGCGGTAGCCGCGCTGACGCTTTTTGCGCACGCGATGTTCAGCCTCTGGCGTTCAACACGGGGTAAAGCCGCACGGCGCATCAGAGCGCGCATGGTCGCACTTACCACGGGCATCCCGCAGGCTCCGGAAACGGCTCTCATCAGGGATAAAAGTGTTGCGCGGAGCGCTTGGATCGCGCGCTTGATCGCCACCTTTCCGCGCGCTGAGCATTTGCAGCGGTTGATCTCTCAGGGGGGTGTCGCGTGGACGCCGGAAACCTTTTTTACGGCAACGGCCATCGCGTTCCTCATCGGTTTTCTTCTTCCGCTGATATTCACGGCGTGGCTCATCGCAGTTGCATGCGGCGCCGCCGCCAGTCTTCTCCCACTCGCATACATCTGCCGGCGGCGCAATAAGCGGCTGGCCCTCTTCGAGATACAGTTTCCGGAAACCCTCGACCTCATTTCGCGCGCGCTGCGTGCCGGTCACGCATTCGGGAGCGGGCTCAAGGTGGCGGCTGAAGAAGGGCCGGAGCCGCTGGCGACGGAGTTTCGGCTCGCTACAGAAGAGATCAACCTCGGGCTTTCCGCGCCTCAGGCTCTGCTCAATCTCGCGCAACGTGTGCCACTCGATGACGTGCGGTTTTTCGTCACCGCGGTCCTGATACAGCGCGAAACGGGGGGGAACCTCACTGAAATTCTGGCCAACATCAGCTCGCTCGTCCGCGAACGGCTGAAGTTATTCGCAAACATACGAGTGCTCTCGGCAGAAGGTCGGCTGTCGGCGTGGATCCTGATCTCACTCCCGGTTGCAGCGGGCGTGGCGATCAGTTTGATGAATCCCGGTTACTTGAATGTGCTCCTCGTCGATCAGCTGGGTCAACGCCTCATGGCGGGGGGCCTGGTGTCGATGGTTGTGGGCATTCTGTGGATGCGACGCATCATCCGGATCCGTGTGTAGCGCAGGCGAGCCATCCTCATGACCCTCCAGCAAATCCTGTTTCTCACGGCTACGTTCGGATTTGTAACCACCTTGACGTGGCTCGCTTTGTCCATTGCTTCAGACGCGCGGCGAAAGCGGCGATTGTCGAGCTTGACGAAGCAAGACAGGCCCAGGGCGACGCTCCGGAATTGGCGAGAACACATCCTGGCACTGGTGCGGCCTTTCGCGAAGCTCGCCGCACCCAAGGAAGATTGGGAAACTTCGCCCCTGCGTCTGAAATTTCTGCGCGCGGGCTACAGAAGCGATTCCGCGGCCACGGTGTATCTCGCGATCAAATCCATAGCCGTGGTACTTTTGCCGGCGTTATTCGTCGTGTTCGGCCCGGACGGGCTTCGGGCGACGCAAATGGCGTTCTGGGCCGTGATACTTGCGGCGGCGGGCT
>DASRIK010000471.1:0-3334 GCA_035650035.1 Burkholderiales bacterium
TTCGTGCGATCTCGTACTTGATGAGCTGCGCAGCGGCTTCCGGCGAGCTGCCGACCGTCTCGATGCCGGCGGCAAGAAACTTTTCTTTGACGTCAGGCCGCTGGAGCACGCGGACGATTTCCTGATTGAGCTTCGTCACGATCGCCGCCGGTGTGCCGGCCGGCGCGAATATCGCGAGATACGATACGGACTCGTAACCCGGCACGGTTGCAGCTACCGTCGGAAGTCCTGGCGCGAGGGGTGTCGGCTGTGCACTCGTCACTGCCAGCGCACGGAGTCGTCCCGCCTTCACGTGCGGAAGAACCGAGCCAGGCACGGCGAACATGATCTGCGTCTGGCCCGATGCGAGATCGGTGAGCGCCTGCGAAGCACCCTTGTAATTCACGCGCACGATGTCGATACCGGTCATCGCCTTGAAGAGCTCGCCCGCGATGTGCACCGTGTTGCCTGTGCCCGACGTGGCGAAGTTGAGGTCACCCGGCCTCGCCTTCGCGAGCGCGATAACGTCCTTGACCGATTTCGCCGGCAGTGCGGGATGGACGACCAGGATGTTCGCTGTCTGTGTGGCCATGGTGACCGGCGCGAAGTCGGCGATGTCGGAGGCGACGTTGTCGCGCATGAACGGCAGCAGCCACAGCGTCGGCCCGCTCAGAAGCAGCGTGTAGCCGTCAGGCGGTGCTTTCGCTGCAATGTCGGCGGCGAGCACGCCCCGGTTGTCGACGATCACCTGCTGCCCGAGCGCGGGCCCGAGCGGGGTCGCGATGAGGCGCGTCGCGAAATCGCTGCCCCCGCCGGCCGCTGCGGTGACGATGCGCACGACCTTGGTGGGGTACGGCTGAGCGACCGCGGAGCCTGCGAGGACTGCGCTGCTCAACAGCAGCCACCAGAAACACGGTTTCAACAACGCCCTCCTCGCCTTTTTTTGATTCGGCGCAACGCGCGAATCGATCGTTATAAAGCCGCCAGCGGCGGAAATCCATACATTTATTCGAATAATATTTATTCATGAGACCGAATATTCGATAATGCATATGGACCGTATGCGTCAATATAATCGCCCGTTCAATAGGGAGTATGCGATGACCCGATTAGGGATGGTCGAGCGCGACGCACTGCCGGAAAACGAACGGCGCTTCCACGATGCCGTCAAGGCGTTGCGGCGGCGGCCGATCAGCGGGCCGTTCATCGTGACCATGAACAGCAGCCCGGAGCTCGCGGCGCGTTTCGCGCACCTCGGCCATTATTTCCACGCGCGCGGCCAGGCTGACGAGTCCATTGTGTCCATTCGGGTGCGCGCCTTCATTTCGCTGATCGGATCGCGCGCGCTCGACGCGCCGTACGAATGGGCCGCATGGGTGAACTGGGCACTCGAAGCGAGCGTCCCGCAGGGCACCGTCGATGCGATCCGTGAGGACAAGCCGCCGGCGAACCTTACGCCGGAAGAAAAGCTCGTCGCCGAGTTCTGCACTCAGATGATCTACGGCAATCATCGCGTGGACAACGTGACTTTCAAGGCGGCGCTCGATCATTTCGGCGTGCAGGGGCTCACCGAGCTCGTCGTCACGCTTGGCTATTTCGCCATGATCGCACTGCCATTGAACGCGTTCGAGATCGAGATGTCGGCGTCACAGCACGCGCAGCGCAAGCCTTTCGCGCCGCTGAAAGTAAACGGCGAGCCGTGGAGCGATTCGGGCGATGCGAAGCGATCGCTGCCGCCGATTCGCGTCAGTGCCGCGCAGCCACGCGTGCCGCTCCTGGCGAGGCACGACGATCTCGCGCCGCAGGATCAGCATTTCCTCGATCGGGTGATCCGCACGCGTGGGTGGATCTCGCCCGCTTTCGGGCTGCTGCTCCATTCGCCCGACGTAGCCGAGCGTATCGCGGCGATCGGCGAATTCTTCCTCTACGAGACCATCCTGCCTGCGCGCCCGAAAGCACTGGCGTGGCTCATCACGGCGCGCGAGCTCGACTGCAACTATGCGTGGGCCTCGGGTGTGCTTGCCGCACGGGCCGCAGGCCTCGATGCCGGGCTCGTCGAGGCGCTCGAGCACGGGAAGCCGCTCGTGGGTGCTACCGACGACGACAGGGCACTCGCCGCTTTCTGCTATCAACTGCTACGCGGCAATCATCACGTCAGCGACGCAGCCTACGATGCGGTCGTGAGCCGCTTCGGTGTAAAGCAGGCGGTGCAGATCTCGACGGCGGTCGGCTACATCGCGATGATGAGCCTCATCGTGAATCCGTTCGAAATTCCGAACGCGGCGGACGACACGAAACCGGCACTGTAGCGAACTGCAGCGAATCGATGGAAAACGGCGTCGAGACGATCGATTTCCGGCTGCTGCGCTGCTTCGATGCACTGATGGCCGATCGCAGCGTCTCGCGTGCGGCGCAGCGCATGAACATCAGCCAGCCCGCGATGAGCGTGGCGCTCGCGCGGCTGCGGCGCGCGTTCGGCGATCCGCTTTTCCTGCGCGGCCACGGCGAAATGGTGCCGACATCCAGGGCGCTCGCGCTGGAAGAGACGGTGCGCAGTGTCCTCGACGGGATGGGGAAGCTCGCGTCGGCCGCGGCGCCTTTCGACGCCCGTACGGCGACCCTCCAGTTCACGCTGACCGCACCGGGGTATATCGGTCACGTCCTGCTGCCGCGGCTCATGCGGCAACTCGAAAAAAACGCGCCCGCCGTGCGCATCGAAGTGCGCGCGGCGAACCGCGAGCGAGCGACGGAATGGCTCGAGAGCGGAGAAATCGATTTTCGTCTGGGCTGGATACGCGAGCCGCCGACGGGGCTTCGCTTCAAGACGCTCTATCGAGACCGCCTCGTGTGCATCGCGGCCAGACAGCATCCGCAGATACCGCGCAAGCTCACGTGGGAGCTCTTCTGTGCGCTGCCGCATGTCCGCACGATGGTCCATCGGCAAAGCGATTCGGGGCAAGTCATCGACCAGGCGGTGGAAGCGCTCGGCAAACGCCTGAACATCGCGCTGCTCGTGCAGGAAGTCTTCATGGTGCCATATATCGTGGCGAGCTCGAAGCTCATCGCCGCAATTCCTGCGCGCCTCGCGCGAACGTTTGCGGCGCAGCTGCCGATCAGGGTCTACCCCCTGCCCGTGGACGTCCCGGAGCAAAGCATTGCGCTCTACTGGCACGAGCGCACGCACCGCAGCGCAGCGCATGAGTGGTTCCGGAACCTCCTCGGACGCACGTCCCGAGGGCTCTAGCGTGCCCTGATGCTCGGTTTTTGCGCAGACGACATACGAAGCTGCAGCAGACCTCGGGCAGTGGATCGGCGAGAACTCGAACGCGTGCTTCCTGTAGACACGTAAGCAGGC
>DASRIK010000472.1:0-15146 GCA_035650035.1 Burkholderiales bacterium
GTCGCCGCTCAGCGGTTCTTCCTACTATTGACGAGCGCGGCAAGCCCAGCCGGAGCATTGCCGCCCGACGAGAAAAGTTTGGCCACTCCAGCACTACCCACCGTCAGCATCGCGGATACGAGCGTTACCGAGGCGGACAACGGACCGATTTCCGCCGTATTCACTGTCTCGCTTTCGCAGGCATCGACGCAGGACGTCGTCGTCAAATACACCACGGCTAGCGATCTTGCAGTCGAGGGCGCGGATTACAGCCGGACGAGCGGCCAGGTCACCATCCGTGCCGGCAGCGCATCGGCGACATTCTCAGTGACGGTGATCGACGATGTCGTTTTCGAGCCGAGAGAAACCTTTGCCGTAAAGCTGCACGATGCCGTCAATGCCGTAATCGGCCGAGGCACCGCATTCGGAAGCATCAACGACAACGATAAACCCGCTTCGCTGGAAGTGCCGAACGACCGGCATTTCGTCTGGCAATGGTCGCTGTTCTCGCCGTACGGCATCAACGTCCTTCCCGCCTGGAAGAACTACACTGGAGAAGGCGTTCGCGTTGCGGTCTTCGACCAGGGCATCGACCCGACGCAATCCGACCTCGATGCGAACCTGCTCTCCTCGCTCGGACGGGATGCGGCCACGCTCTCCGGCACCGGGCTGCCGCGCACCTCACAGGACAACCATGGCACGGCACTCGCCGGCGTGATCGCGGCCGAGCGCGACGGCGCCGGCATGGTGGGTATCGCCTACGACGCCAAGCTCCTCTCGATCTATTCGCCACTGAACGAGGCCGCATCCATTTTCGGATCCCGTGTCGCGAGTGCCTTCGCGTACGCGCGCAGCGCCGATGCCGATATCGTCAACAACAGCTGGGGATTCGGCAATTACTTCCTGGGTGGTCCGAACTACGCCTTTGTCGACAACTTTGGCAGCACCGTTTACGAGGCTGCCGGCCGGGAGTTGGAGAACCTCGCTGGCTTCGGAAGGGACGGCCTTGGCACGATCGTCGTTCAGTCCGCAGGCAATACGTTCGGGTATGGTGACGACACCAATCTCCATAACTTTCAGAACAGTCGCTACACGATCACCGTAGCGGCAAGTAACTACTTCGGAAACGCCGTGTATTATTCTTCGCCGGGCGCTTCGATCCTGGTAACCGCGCCCGGCGGCGAGCCCGGCGGTGCTTCCGGAATTCTCACGAGCGATCGCACAGGCTCTGCAGGTTACAGCACCTCCGATTACGTTTTTGTCTCCGGCACGTCATTCTCGGCTTCCGTGGCGTCAGGCGCCGTGGCGCTGATGCTCGACGCGAATCCGAATCTGGGCTATCGCGACGTGCAGGAGATCCTTGCTTACAGCGCCGTTCACCTCGGGGGTGCTGCGGCTGAGTGGACATTCAACGATGCATCGAACTGGAACGGCGGCGGTTTGCATTTCAACACCGGTCTGCACCGTTTGGGTTATGGGCTGATCGACGCCACCGCTGCGGTGCGCCTGGCCGAGACGTGGGATGCCGGTCACACGCTCGCGAATCTCGCGGAGTTGAGTCTCACCCGCGCGCCGAACGCAACAATTCCCGATTCCGACACGATCGGGATTACCGACTCCATCAATATCGCCGGGCACCTGGACGTCGAGCGCGTGGACGTGTCGCTCGATATCGCGCATACGGGCATCGGCGACCTGACCGTCTCTCTGCGTTCTCCAGGGGGCCTCTGGTCATCGCTGCTGTATCGGCCGGGACTGGGCTCCGGCAGCGGCACGGGATCAACGCAGCGCGACGTACAGTTTACGTTCGATACGGTCGCTTATTGGGGCGAGGACGCGCAGGGTACCTGGACGCTGCACGTGAGCGACGCAGGAATGCTTGGCACGGGCAAACTCAACAGCTGGACGCTGACGCTGAGCGGCAAACCCGCGTCTCAGGACGACGTATACGTCTACACCAACGAGTTCGCGGGCTCAGTATGGCTCGACCCGGCCCGGAGCACGCTGCGCGACAGTGGCGGGATCGATACGCTGAATGCAGCGGCGGTAACAACAGCCAGCTTCATCGACCTCACGCCGGGATCGAGCAGTATGCTCGGCGGCACGCCCCTCACGATCGATGGGGCCGCCATCATCGAGCACGCGATCGGTGGCGATGGTAACGACCGCATGAGCGGTAACGCGGGCGATAATTTGCTTCGCGGAATGCGGGGCCATGACACGCTGCTCGGTGGGGATGGCAACGACATTCTGATTGGCGGTGCCGACCATGACATACTCGATGGTGGCGCGGGCGTCGATGTCGCGGTCTTCACGTCGACCCGAGCTCAGGCGAATGTAGTACCTACGCCCTCGGGGTACTCCGTCGCGGATACGCTACCCTCCCGGGACGGCCTCGATCTGCTCACCGGCATCGAGCGCCTTCAGTTCTCGGACAGAACAATTGCCCTTGATCTCGGCAGCGGAGAAGCCGCCGGTAACACGGTTCGACTGATCGGCGCTGCATTCGATGCCGACTACATTCCGGAATACAGCGGCCTTGGTGTCGGTCTCTTCGACGCCGGCTACAGCATGCTGGAGGTTGCGGAGCGCGCGCTCGACACGGATCTCTTCCGGTCACTTTCCGGCTCGCGCGATAACACGGCCTTCGTGAACACCGTGTACCTGAACGTCGTGGGCGCTTCACCCATCCCATGGGTACGGGATTTCTACGTCGGGCTGCTGCAGGGCAGTGGAGGAAGCATGAGCCAGGCAGAGTTGCTCGTGCTGGCCGCGAACGAGCAGCTCAACGAAGTGAACATCGGACTCGTCGGGCTGCAGCAAACCGGACTCGAATTCGTCTGACGCGAGACTGTACCGTCGGTGCGATCTGCACGACGGCATTGTCTCGAAATCGGCCGCCCGTACGTTATACAATCGCCGCCGTTGCCATTCGATTGACGCCTACTCTGCATCGACATCGCAGTCCTGCCGGTGGAAAAAAGAATCGTCATCACAGGTGCTGCAGGTCTCGTCGGTCAGAATCTCGTACCGCGGCTCATGCAGAGCGGATTCGGCGATATTGTCGCCATCGACAAGCACGGCGCGAATGCCGCTATTCTCGAACGCAGTCAGCCTGCCGTCCGCGTCGTGCGCGCGGATCTCGCGCGCGACGATCACTGGCAGGAGGGGCTGTCCGGCTGCGACACGCTCGTCATCGGGCACGCACAGATCGGAGGGCTCGTACCGGAAGAGTTTGTCCGCAACAACATCCAGGCCACGCAACGGCTCCTCGAAGCTGCGACGCGGTACAACGTTCGTTACCTGGTCCATATCTCCTCCTCGGTCGTGAACTCGATGGCCATCGACGATTACACCGAAACCAAGAAAGCGCAGGAAAAGCTCGTCGTTGCGGCAGGCATCGACCACACGGTACTGCGGCCGACGCTCATGTTCGGCTGGTTCGACCGAAAGCACCTTGGCTGGCTCGGGCGGTTCATAAAGCGCTCCCCTGTATTTCCGATCCCAGGTTCGGGCCGATACATCCGTCAACCGCTTTATGTTGGGGACTTCTGCGATATCATTGTTGCCGCCATTCGCCGTCGCACGACCGGCATCTACAACATCTCCGGGCAGGAACGGATTCATTACATCGATCTCATTCGAAGCCTCAAGCGCGCGACGGGGAGCCGCGCGCTGATCCAGAAGGTGCCGTATAACCTGTTCCGGTCGCTTCTGACCGCGTACGCGATTTTCGACAGGAATCCGCCGTTCACCACAAAGCAGCTGGAGGCGCTCGTGACCCCAGATATTTTCGAGATCATCGATTGGCCGAAGATATTCGGCGTGCGCGCCACGCCGCTGGACGAGGCGCTCGACGAGACGTTCCGGCACCCCGTTTATTCGAAGATCATTCTCGAATTCTGACGAGCCGATGGCGTGATCGTTCCGACTGTGAGCACCGTCGCTGCGCGCCGGCCCTAACGTGCGCCCGTTCGAGACCCTGACGCGATGACACGAGTCGCGGTCGTAGGTGCCGGCGCGATGGGGCTGGCCGCCGCGTACCATTGCGCGAAGGCCGGCCATGCGGTCGAAGTCCTGGAGGCGGGTTCCGAGCCGGGAGGCATGGCCGCCCACTTCGATTTCGACGGGCTCTCGATCGAGCGCTTCTACCATTTCGTGTGCAAGAGCGATCGGCCGACCTTCGAGTTGATGCAGGAACTCGGAATTGCCGATCGCATGCGCTGGCGCACGACGTCCATGGGCTACTTCATCGGCGGCCGGCTGTATCCGTGGGGAGATCCGATATCGCTTCTGTCGTTCCCGCAAATTAGCCTGCTGTCTCGCCTGCGGTATGGTTTATTCGCGTTCGTTTCCACGCGTCGGGAGCGCTGGGACGCGATCGAGGCCGAAACGGCCCGCTCCTGGATCACACGCTGGTGCGGGCGCGAAGTCTTCGAACGCCTCTGGAAACCATTGTTCGCTCTCAAGTTCTACGAATACGCCGACGACATCTCGGCTTCATGGGTGTGGACCCGCATCAAGCGCGTCGGACGCTCTCGCCGCTCGCTCTTCCAGGAAGAACTCGGCTACATCGAGGGCGGCACGCAGACGCTGGTCGACGCGCTGTGTGATGCAATCGCGAAGCACGGGGGAGCTGTCCGTACCACGTGCGGCGTCCGCAGAATCATCGCGGAGAGTCATCGTGTCACGGGCGTTCAAACCGACGCCGGGTTCGTCCCGGCGGACGCAGTGATTTGCACCGTACCGACGCCGCTCGTGTCGAAAATGGTGCCGGATCTGCCCGATGACTGGAAAGCGAAATACGACGCCATAAAAAACATCGGGGTATGCTGCCTCGTATTCAAGCTGAGGCGCTCGGTCACGCCCCATTTCTGGGTGAATGTCAGCGAACCGGATGTCGCAATCCCCGGCTTTATCGAATTTTCGAATCTTCGCCGCGTGCAGGATACAGTGGTATATGTGCCCTACTATATGCCAACGACCCATCCAAAGTTCGCATGGCCCGATGAAGCGCTTGTCGATGAAGCATTCCGTTATCTCTGCCGCGTGAATCCGGCACTGACGCCTACCGACATCATTTCATCCCGCGTCGCGCGGCTGCGCTATGCCCAGCCCGTTTGCGAGCCCGGCTTTGCCGCAAAGATCCCGCCCGTTCAAACGCCGCTTGCAGGATTGCAGATCGCCGACACCTGTTTCTATTACCCCGAAGATCGGGGAATAGCGGAAAGCGTACGGCTGGGCAAGCTCATGGCGGAGCACGTTTCACGTATGTAGGAACCGCTGCAGCATGCCCGATCTTCAAAGAATGTATGCGACGCGCTTTTCCACGACCGGGCTGGACAAGAGAAAGCGCGTCTGGATACTCGGGAAGCAGTTTCTCGTCATCGCACGAAAGCCTGTAATCTCATGACGCGCTCCGGCACCGCATCGTTCCTGCGGTTTGTAACGGTCGGCGCAGTGGCTGCCGCGGCGAACATCGGGGCGCGGGCGCTTTTCGACCTGTACATGCCTTTTGAGCTGGCGGTGGCTCTCGCGTATGGAATCGGCCTGTCCGTGGCTTTCATGGGCAACCGCGCGTGGGTTTTCACCGGCGTTACACTGGACTGGCGCGTGTCTTACTGGCGCTTCTTTCTGGTAAATCTCGTGGCCCTTGCGCAGGTTTGGCTGGTCAGCGTCGGTCTCTACCGGCTCGTTTTTCCGGTCATCGGATTTACCTGGCACGCGGAGTTGGTGGCCCATATCATTGGAGTAGCGAGCCCGATGGTCACCAGTTACTACGCCCATAAACATTACTCGTTCAAAAGCTCGGAAACCTAGTTTGCGCGCCATGACAGTGTCCTCGACACTTTCCGCCAGACACGTTGCGCCGCAGGAAGCTTCCGGCACAGACGCCGGGATACCCCTGGTTGTCGATGTCGACGGCACGCTGATAAAAAGCGATCTGCTTTTCGAGTCGGCGCTACAAATGGCCGCGCGCCGGCCTTTCCAGCTCTGGCGGATCGCGCTGTGGCTCGCCAAGGGAAAAGCGGCGTTGAAAACCTCTCTCGCGGACTTCGGCGACCCGAGTATAGGGAACGTTCCGTTGCGCGAAGAGATCGTGGAGCTCATCAGGCTGGCACAGCGGCAAGGCCGTCCGGTGTATCTGGCGTCCGCATCCGATCGCCGCCTCGTAGAGCAGCTCGCTCACCGTCTCGGCGGGATCAGCGGTGTGTTCGCGACCGATGGCCCGGTAAACCTGGCGGGAATTGCCAAGGCAGAGTGCCTGACGGCCCATTTCGGCCGCGGAAAGTTCGATTACGTCGGGGACGCTAACGTCGATTTCCCTGTGTGGCAATGTGCGCGGAGAGTGCTGGCGTTGACGCACGGCGCATCGTTCGAACAGCGTCTGCTGCGCGCTTTTCCTGACGCGGACATCGTTGCGCGGCCCAGGCCGCAGGTCCATGACTATGTCAGGGCACTTCGGCCGCATCAATGGGCGAAAAACGCGCTTATTTTCCTGCCGCTCATCGCCGGCCACTTTCTCGCGCCGGGCCATCTCATCGCGGCCGTGATCGCGTTCGTCAGTTTCTCGATGGCCGCCTCGAGCGCGTATCTGATCAACGATCTGCTCGACCTCCCAGGGGACCGGGAGCACCCACGTAAGCGCGAGCGGCCCATCGCCGCCGGTAATGTCTCAGCCAAGCACGCGGTCGCGCTGGCTGCCCTCCTGGCGCTCTGCGCTCTCAGCGCTGCATTCCTGCTGCCCGTCGAGTTCGTTGTCGTGCTTTCCGTCTACTGGATAGCGACACTCGGGTACTCCGTCGTACTCAAGCGAAAAATCGTCGTTGACGTGGTCATGCTGGGCAGTCTTTATACATTGAGAGTACTCGCGGGCGTCGCTGCCATCGGCACGACAACTTCAGAGTGGTTGTTGATGTTCTGCCTGTTCCTCTTCCTCGCCCTGGCGATCGTCAAACGATGCTCGGAACTCATCGCCCGCCAGCGCGCGGGGCTCGGGGCGCCTGCCGGCAGGGGTTATCGCTTCGAAGATCTTCGCGCGCTTTTCGCTTTCGGCGCGGCGGCCGGTTATGGTGCGGTATTGGTCGTGACCCTTTATCTCGCGAGTCCGGACGTCCGCGCCCTGTACGATCATCCTGATCGTCTGTGGCTGATATGCCCGGTCCTGCTTTACTGGGTCACGCGGATGTTCATGCTTTCAAATCGCGGCGATCTGCACGACGACCCGCTGGTTTTTGCGCTGACCGACCGCATAAGCTGGGCAAGCGGTGCCTGTATAGTGGCCGTCCTCGCGGCTGCCGTTTGAGCGGCCGCAGGGCTTTCGATATTGAGCTCACGACCTGTCGCTCTCGCCGGCTGGGGCCGCTACCCCGTCGTCCAATGCGATCTCGTCGCGCCCGGGAGCCCGGAAGAAGTAACGCGCGTTTTGCGCGTGCACGACTCCGCTGCGATCGCCCGCGGCAGCGGCCGCTCTTACGGCGACTCGAGCCTGTCTCCCGAATGCACCGTTCTGACGACGCGGCTTGACCGGTTCCTCGCGTTCGATAACGTTGCCGGCACGCTCACGTGCGAGGCGGGCGCCTTGCTGTCCGACGTGATCGACACTTTCGTGCCCAGAGGATGGTTTCCGCCGGTTACACCCGGGACGAAATTCGTGACGATAGGTGGCATGATTGCGTCCGACGTGCACGGCAAGAACCATCACATAGCCGGCTCGTTCTGCGACTACGTCACATCGCTCGATCTCGCGGTAGACGGCGGGGAGATACTGCGCTGCTCACCATCGGAAAACCCGGATCTTTTTCATGCAACGTGTGGCGGCATGGGGCTCACCGGAATCATCGTACGCGCAACATTCCGCCTGAAGCGGATTTCGACTTCGCGCATCGCGCAAACGGTCGTCCGCGCCTCCAACCTCGAGGCCGCCATGGATACGTTCGACCGCTTTAAGGATTCCACCTATTCCGTAGCATGGATAGACTGCTTCGCATCGCGTGCGACACTCGGCCGGTCAGTTGTCTTCGCAGGCGAACATGCGACCCCGGACCACCTGACGGAAGCGGAGCGGCGCCAATCCTTCGCCCGAAAAATTCGAAGCGCGAAGCGCGTCCCGGTCGACATGCCTGCATTCCTGCTGAACAAGACTTCTATCCAGGTGTTCAATACCGTGTACTACCGGCTCCAGCGCCCGGGTGAATTCATCGTAGATCTCGAATCTTATTTCTACCCGCTCGATGCAATTCACCAATGGAATCGGATGTATGGACGTGAAGGCTTCGTTCAGTACCAGTGCGTGCTGCCGCTCCGCGCGAGTCGCAGCGGGCTGACTGAACTGCTGATACAAATCGCGGACGCCGGTCTGGGATCTTTCCTCGCAGTCCTGAAACGACTGGGGAAGGAATCGTTCGGTTATCTCTCATTTCCCATGGAGGGCTACACGTTGGCGCTGGATTTTCCCGCAAAATCGCAGACATTCGAGCTTCTCGCGAGGCTCGACGACATCGTAACCGCCCATGGCGGGCGCGTGTATTTGACGAAGGACGCGCGTACGTCTGCACGTGTCGTCGCTGCCGGGTACCCTCGTCTTGCAACGTTTCGGGATGTGCGCCGCCGTTATAAGCTTCACGAGCGATTTCAGTCCGTTCAGTCTCGACGCCTGGAGCTTTGATGGCGCAGCTCAAGTCACCGGTCGTAGTGCTCGGCGCGCGATCCGATATCGGCCGCGCCATTGCAAAACGGTATGCGCAAGCGGGATGCTCTCTCGTGCTTGCAGCACGTGATGCGGAGAGGCTCGCCGCAGACCGGGCTGATCTCGAAACGCGTTACCAGGTCGCAGTGCGCACGGCCGACTTCGACTTGAATCACACGAACCCGGATCGCTTTTTCGATGACGTTGGGGAACCACCGGGCACCATCGTAATGGTGGCGGGCATGCTCGGCGAGCAAAGCAGATCCGAGGCTGAAGATGCAGAGGCCGCGCTCGTCATGCAGACGAACTACACCGGTCCCGCCCGGTTCCTGCTTGCCGGGGTGCGTGCGATGAAGCACCAGACCGACGGCTGCATCATCGGTATCAGCTCGGTGGCCGGAGAGCGCGGGCGGGCTTCCAACTTCGTGTACGGGTCGGCCAAGGCGGGCTTCACCGCGTTTCTCTCCGGATTGAGAGCCCGGCTCTCACAAAACAACATACACGTGATTACGGTGAAACCCGGCTTCGTTGCGACACGCATGACCGAGGGCATGGCACTTCCTGCGGCGCTGACAGCTATGCCGGACGAGGTCGCGAAGGCGGTCCTGGCGGCACATTCGAAGCGGAAGAACGAAATATACGTCCGCCCGGTGTGGCGGCTGATCATGGCGGTGATCCGCGCGCTGCCCGAGGCGATCTTCAAACGGCTGTCTATTTGACGGCCTCGAACTCCGCGCGAGACGCCGCCAACGCGGCGGCTACGTCTCGGAATCTTCGCGGCACGGCAACAGTCGGTCGAAGGCCACCCGCTCTGGCGTCATGACGAAGGTGCTCAATCTCCATCCCTGGCGTGGCTCGTAGCAGTTCCAGCCGGGATACGCGGCCCGCAGCTCCGGAAAATTGTCTCTTGCGGTATGCAGGCCGATGATGGGCACCCCGTCGGTTTTCGCCTTTTCGACCGCCTGGTCAGCCGTAATCACGCCTCGCGTATCGTGATGACCCGCGGCACGTGGCTGGAAATAGAACCTGTGCAGACCAAAACCTCCTACGATGAAACAGCCCCCGTCGCAGACACCTCTGGAGACGAGCTCGGCACCCAAAACCTTCCAGTTCTGATGGGGCTGCCATTTCTCCCGCAGCCCGTCCAGGCTTTGCACGGCCGACCACGCGAGAAAAGCAGTCAGACCAACGCCAGCGCCAACGCGCCACGTCGGCGTTTCCCGCAAATGGAAAAGAGTGTCGAACAAAAAGGCGAACACGAAGGCGACCGCGGGCAGCAGCACGATGTAGTAGCGCGGAATCGACATCGGTGTATGACGATCCGTAATTATCAACAGCGCCAGGAAAGAGACGATCAGCAACGCGAGATATGCGCACTGCCTTCGCCGCTCGCGCGACATTCGTAAACCCACGAAGACCATGGCTGCGGCGAGGAAGACCGCGGCGAAAACCGCAGCCGGCATGCCGGCAGAATCCTTGAAGGCCTCTGCGGAATTGCCCAACCAGGGTGCTACGCCCGCAAGAAACCGCTTGATCGTCGTGAGAGGCCCTTTGGATTCGATCCAGAAGTTGCCCCCGGCCTGGCTCAGGAGACCTCCGGCATAGGCCTGGAGCACGGGCCAGACGAGCGTGAGCATGCCTACAAGAACGAGTTCGTACCGTTCCTTGCGGCCCGACGCCTTTATGAAGTCAAAAAGCAGGAGGAGGCCGACGTATATCAGTCCGAAATAGTGCGTGAGTGCAAGGAGCACCATCAGAACATAGCGGAGGTGCTTCTTCGAGGGGGCGTCCGTAAGCTGGCGCACCGAGAGGAGAGTTACCGCTGTCGCCAGTAGCAGAATCAGCGCATACGAACGCGTCTCCTGGCCGTAGTATGCGAACGCTGGTGCAGTGGCAACATAGCCAAGGAGTGCGGCTTTGAACGCGATGCTCTCGGTTTTGAAACAGCTGGCAAGCAGGACGAGGGTTGCGGCGGCAAACATTCCGCTCAGCACCCTTGTAGCGCCTTCGGCCGTTCCGAACACCCCGACCCAGATCTTGAGGATCAACGGATAGAGCGGCGGGTGCACATCGTGCAGGATGCCGCCCGACAGCAGCTCAGCCCACGACTGCGAGGCGAGGGCGATGGACCAGAGTTCGTCCAGCCAATACGAATAATGGGTCCAGGTATTCCAGAAAACCAGCGCGAGACACGGAACCGCGATTGCCAGGAGCGCAGTCGCGTCGATTCTGGGCGTGTTACTGACTTCCGCGTCTGTGCGGGAATGCGAGAGCATGCGTCGCCGGGGGAATTCGTCGCGCAGTACAAGTAGCCGAACTCCCGACGGCGTGTCAAATGCGGCTCGTGAATTCCTGCGATGGCGCCGGCGTGCCGGCCAACCCCTCCGCCTGCGGTGTCTCGGCTCGCTGAGACGTGCCGAGCTTTATTTCGAGGTACTGGCCGACGAGCTCGGCGGCGGGATACAGCACTTCCTCTTCGGTCTGCGCATGCAGCATGAGCGCTTCCGCGAAGCGCTCGTAGTCTGCCCTGCCCGCTTCCTGCGCCCGCGCGCGAAAGCGCTCCAGGGCGGCGACGATGTCCTTGTGCTCGAGCACCATCAAAGGGAGCTCCGCTTTGAGCCGTCGGGTGAGCGGCAGTACCCACGCCATATCGGAGCTCACCGTGCCCCAGGCGAGCTTTGGCAGAAGCGTGAGCGCCGGCATGGCGTAGCGCTCCTCCTTCACGAAGTGCGGGTGCAGCAAACGCGCGAGAACGCGAGCGGCTTCGCCGAGTGCGCCGGGCTCGCCTGCGGCCCTGTCAAGCTCAGCGTGCAACTGATCGTGCTCGGCTTTGAGAGACGCTGGGATATGGCTGATCATGGTGACGACCTCCCTGTTAACAGGGGCACGCGCCCGTCGACTGCACACGCTCGAAGCAAGAGCGCCACGGCAGCAGAGGCGGTGCTCATGAGGCAGCCGTGTGACCTCTCCTGGGAATGTCCAGCGTGCCCCAACGCAGGGTCGCGTGCGTTGATGCTGCTCAAGGAAATGCCGGAAGCCCTGAAACTCAGCCGCGGTCGGCTACTCTACTTTTGCGCCGGAATCCTGAACGACTTTCGCCCATTTCGCCGCTTCGACTTTCATGAAGTTGTAGAACTGCTCCGGCTTTTCCTGAAAAGCCACTTCCTGGCCGACATTGCGCATGCTTTTCTGCATATCGGCCGTTCTCAGGATCTTCAGCAGATCGCCGTGAAGGCGCATCTGAATATCACGCGGCAGACCCTTCGGCGCTGCAATACCGAACCACGCGACCATCTCGTAGCCTTTGACGCCTGCTTCGGCGATCGTCGGTACGTCCGGCAGCTCCGGCGAGCGCTTCGCGCCTGTGACGCCCAGCGCGCGCAGCTTTCCGGATTTGACATGCGGGAGCATCCCTGCAATGCCGGGGAAACCAACCTGCACCTGCCCCGCAAGCAAATCGGCCGTCACCGGGCCGCTGCCCCGATAGGGAATGTGCGTCATGTTGATCCCGGCCATTTTGCAGAAAAGCGCGCCGGTGAGATGTTGAGTGCTGCCGTTCCCCGAAGACGCGTAGTTGATTTCGCCCGGACGCGACTTGGCGAGCGCCACCAGCTCCTTCACGCTTTTTGCCGGCATCGACGGGTGCACGATCAGCACGTTCGGCGCACTGGTGATCTGCGTGATGGGCGTATAGTCGTTGAGCGAGTCGTAAGCAAGTTTTTTGTACAGCCCCGCGCTGACGAAGTGCGTATTGCTGATCATGAAAAGCGTGTACCCGTCCGGCGGCGCCTTGGCGGCGGCTTCGGCGCCGATCGTGGACCCGGCGCCGGGGCGATTCTCGATGACGACCTGCTGGCCAAGCGCCGCAGTCAGTCGATCGGCCAGAATGCGGCCCGGCACGTCCGCCGCGCCACCCGGCGAAAACGGAACGATGAGGCGCACGGGGCGCGCGGGGTAGTTTTGTGCCTGCACCTCCGCACTGACGCCGAGCAGGAACGCAGAAGCGGCGCAAAGCGCCTGTAGTGCCATCGATTTCATTGTGTTCTCCTCGGATGCCCGTATTCGTGACGCGCAGGATCATAGCAGAGCGATCCGGGCTGAGGCGCTACGGGCTGAGCACCGCCACTCGTCATCTAGAATAGGCGCGGTGTTGAAACTTCGCGGCGTCACGAAATCCTACGGCGGTGTGCGATCGCGCACGGTATTGCGCGATGTCGTGCTCGAGGTCGGCCGCGGCGAGTTCGTCGCAATCATGGGCGAGTCCGGTATCGGCAAATCCACCCTGCTCAACGTGATCGCGGGCCTGGACATCCCGGACGCGGGAACCGTCATGCTCGACGAGATCGAGCTCACCGCACTCGATGACCATCGGCGCACGGAGATACGCCGCCGGTCGATGGGTTTCGTATTTCAGGCATTCCACCTGTTGCCCCACCTCACCGTCGGCCGAAACGTGCGCCTTCCGCTCGACCTTCTCGGGGTCGACCCCGCCAACGCCGCCCAGCGCATGCAGGCGATGCTCGATGCGGTTGGTATCGGCGCGATGGCGCGCGACTATCCGCGGTCACTGTCGGGCGGCGAAGCACAGCGTGCTGCTATCGCCAGAGCGCTCGTGCACGAGCCGGCACTGGTGCTTGCCGACGAGCCTACCGGCAATCTGGATGCCGAAAACGCGGCTGAAGTTCTTTCGCTATTACGTGAACAGGTGAAGCAGCGCGGCGCGGCATGCGTGCTCGTCACGCACTCGGCCGCCGCAGCACGGTCGGCCGACCGTGTGTACGAACTCACGACTGCCGGCCTGATGCCGCGCGACGTGTGATGCGACTTCGTGCATCGTGGCCACTGCTGCGAGCGACGGCCGGCGGCTTGTGGCAAGACCAGCCGGGACGCCTCGCGCTCGCGGTGATCGGCATCGTGTTGGGCGTGGCTCTGGGTGTCGCCGTGCACCTCATCAACGCAAGCGCAGCACAGGAGTTCGATATCGCGGTGCGCTCCCTGTCAGGCGATGCGGATCTCGTCATCCGCGGGCCGCGCTCGGGATTTCCCGAGCAGCTCTACCCGAAGATCGCGCGACTCGCTGGCGTGCGCGCGGCGAGCCCCGGCGTGGAGCTCGATGCACAACTCGCCGGTAGCAGAGAGACCGTGAAGGTGCTCGGCCTGGACATCTTTCAGGCGATGCAAGTCCAGCCGCACCTTCTCGCGGAAGCTCGCGGCACGATCCTGGAGCTTCTCAAGAACGATACCGCACTCCTCTCACACAGCGCCGCCGAGGACCTCCAGGTGCGCAAAGGCGAGCTGTTGCGGCTGCAGTCCGGTGCACGAATACTCGCGTTACGCGTCGTCGATGTGCTGCCCGCCGGCGCCACGAAGCAACGTCTTGCGATCATGGATATCGCGATGGCACAGTGGCGATTCGGCAGGCTTGGCGAGCTGCAACGCATCGATGTGAAGCTCGAGCCGGGTGCCGCCGTAGAAGCGTTTCGCGAATCGGTCACATCCATGCTTCCGCCGGGCGTGCTTTCCGTTACTCCGGAGCTGGAAGCCGAACGCAACGCAAGCATGACGCGCGCGTACCGCACCAATCTCGACATGCTCGCGCTGGTTGCGCTCTTCACGGGCGCCTTCCTCGTGTTCTCGACGCAGCTTGTAGCGCTGCTGCGGCGCCGCGCACAGCTCGCGTTACTTCGTGCGCTGGGACTTACGCGCGGCGCGTTGCTGCGGCTGCTGATCCTCGAAGGTGCTCTGGTCGGCGTCGCCGGTTCGGCCGTCGGAGTCGCATTGGGGTGTTTTCTCGCGCAGATTGGAATCGAGCGACTGGGCGGTGACCTCGGCGCGGGTTATTTCTCGTCGGCCACGCCGCAGTTG
The DNA here is from genome assembly GCA_035650035.1 of Burkholderiales bacterium. Taxonomy (GTDB): domain Bacteria; phylum Pseudomonadota; class Gammaproteobacteria; order Burkholderiales; family SG8-41; genus JAQGMV01. The sequence continues at coordinate 14,534 of DASRIK010000472.1, forward strand.
AATGCCTCCGCGCCTGCGCTGATCGCATACTGGGCGCTGGGCGTCCTTTTCGCAACGCTCGGCGCAGCGTTGCCCGCGGTCGAAGCCGCGCGGCGCGCGCCGGCGCTGGCGCTCAGGGCCGGAGATGAAGAAGCCGCGCTTCGGGCAATGCGCAACGCCTGGCCCGGCATTGGACTGCTCGTCGCAGGCGCGGCGCTCTCGCAAGCACCGCCCGTCGGCGATCTGCCGATTCTCGGCTATCTGTCGATCGCACTGATACTTTCCGGGTCGATACTCGTCATGCCGCGACTCGCCGAAGCCGTGCTGGCGCGCCTGCCGGCGCCGGGCTGGCCGCCGGCAGCGCTCGCCGCTGCACAACTTCGCGCCACGCCCCGGCAGATCGCGGTCAGCCTTGCCGCGATCCTCGCGAGCTTCAGCCTCATGGTATCGATGCTCATCATGGTGAGCTCTTTTCGCGCGTCGCTCGAAACGTGGCTTGACCGGATGCTCCCAGCCGATCTCTACGTGCGTGCGGGTCGAATTGGAGAAAGCGGCTATTTCACGCCGGAGGAACAGAGTCGCATCGCAGCGCTGCCGGGTGTGAGCTCCGCGCTTTTCATTCGCAGTCAGAACA